>JAOARS010000405.1 GCA_025210415.1 Marinifilum sp.
AGAAAATATCAGAAATTCTGGCAGAACAGAAAAAGAAAGCAGAGGAAGAGGCAAAGCGATTGGCTCAACAGCAATTAAATGACAATAAATATTTGAATTTACTTGAATCGGCTAACAAGTATTTTGAATTGAAACAATGGGAATCGGCAATAAATGATTATCAAACTGCATTAAAGTTGAAGCCGGAAGAGCAATATCCAAAAAATAGAATTGATGAAATTGAGCTGATTTTGTCCGAATTGGAAAGAAAAGCCAATAAAAAATCTGAATTGAAAAGAGAATACGATGCGTTAATTGAAATAGCAGATAAGCAATTTAGAGATAAAGAGTATGATTTTGCAGTTTTGAAGTACCAGGAGGCATTGGAATTGATGCCTAAAGAATCGTATCCGAAAAGTCAGGTTAAGAAAATTGAAGTGATATTGGAAAGGTTGACAATTGCTGAAAGAAAAGAAAAAGAGTTGAATCGAAAATACAGTGAAGAACTAGAGAAAGCGGAAGAATTCTTTAAACAAGAACAGTTTAGTGTTGCCAGACATCATTACAAAGCTGCACAGGAAATAAAACCAAAGGAAGAATATCCTAAAGAAAAATTGGATGAAATTCGTGAAAGATTGAGAGCATTAAAAAATGCTGAACAGGAAGCCATTGCCAATAATCCAAGCAATTTCGAAAAGAAACTTTCAATTATCAAGGAAAGAGAATATGCCGATCTTATTGAAAAGGCTGATCAAGCTTTTCAGTTATCGCAATTTACAGTTTCGAAGGTGATGTACGAGAGAGCATTGAGAATGTTTGAAAGAGAATACCCTAAGAAACAATTGAAAGAAATTGACAAATTGATTCGTGAGGAGAAGAGTTCAGTTTTATCGGAAGAATACAAACAGTTGATTGCCAAGGGAGATAAGGAATTGTCTGCAAACCATTATTCGGTAGCAAAATTCTACTATGGAAAAGCTATTCAGTTAAACTCTAAAGAGAAGTATCCAAAGAATCAGATCAGGAAAATTGAAGAATTATTAAAATCCAGAAAAAATCAAAAGCTTGATAAAGAATATGAAGAAGTGATAAAAAAGGCTGATGATGCATTTGACAAAGGAAGTTTAACTGTTGCCAGATTCTACTATAAGAAAGCAAACCAATTGAAGGAAAACGAAAATTATCCGAAAGAAAAATTGAAAACGATTCAATCTATGCAAAGCAAAAAGTAATTTTGCAATATTCATCCTATCAATACTAGTTATGGCATTAAATTATTTGTTTATTTTCTTTTTCCTTATCGCCTTTGTTGTTGGTTTAATCAAACTGATATTTTGGGGAGATATGGATGTATTCCCCGCTATGATTGATTCAACCTTTAATATGGCTAAAACAGGTTTTGATATCTCTTTGGGATTAACAGGAGTTTTGACCCTTTGGTTGGGAATTATGAAAATTGGCGAGAATGGTGGAATTGTACGGGTTTTTTCCAGATTGATAGGTCCTTTTTTTAACAAACTGTTTCCTGAACTGCCGAAAAGCCATCCGGCACATGGTTCTATAATGATGAATTTGGCAGCCAATATGCTGGGGTTGGATAATGCAGCCACACCTTTGGGATTAAAAGCCATGAAGGAAATGCAAGAAGCGAATCCAACCAAAGACAGGGCATCCAATGCTCAAATCATGTTTTTGGTTTTAAATACTTCGGGACTGACGATTATTCCGATATCAATCATGGTTTATCGTGCCCAGTTGGGAGCAGCAAATCCATCAGATATTTTCATTCCTATTCTTTTGGCAACCTATTTTTCTACCATTGCCGGATTAATCAGTGTGTCAGTAGTTCAGAAAATCAAATTATGGGATAGAACCATTTTGGCTTACCTGGGAGGGTTAACAGCAATAATAATTGGAATAATAGCTTACTTTTCAAGTTTGGAAAAAGAACAAATTACTACCGTTTCTACTGTTGTAAGCAATGTATTCCTTTTCGGGATAATTATTGCATTTATACTTTTAGCAGCAAAAAACAAGGTAAATGTGTACGATAGCTTTATTGATGGAGCCAAAGAAGGATTCAACATTGCAGTTAAAATTATTCCATATTTGATTGCAATATTGGTTGCCATTGGAGTTTTTAGAGCATCTGGAACAATGGATCTTTTTGTGGAAGGTATGCGACGACTTTGCCTATTCCTGTCTGTTGATCCGGATTTTGTAGAAGCCTTGCCAACGGCGATGATGAAGCCTCTGAGCGGTAGTGGTGCAAGGGGCATGATGGTGGATGCAATGACTACTCACGGAGCCGATAGCTTTGTCGGTAGATTGGCATCTACATTGCAAGGAGCAACAGATACTACCTTTTACATTATAGCAGTTTATTTTGGAGCAGTAGGTATTAAAAACACCCGTTATGCAGTTACCTGTGGTTTAATTGCCGATTTTGCCGGTATTATAGCAGCAATACTAATTGCATATTTATTCTTTCATTAGAAATTGATTTGACTTACTTTTGTAGCTCAAAAAAATGAAAACATGATCACATTTAAATTAGATACTGAATACATCGAGTTAATCAAACTTCTAAAAGCAACTAGTCTTAGCGAGAGTGGTGCACAAGCCAAAATCTTTGTGGAAGATGGAATTGTGCTTCGAAATGGCGAAGTGGAAACCAGGAAGAGAGCCAAAATCCGTAAAGGCGATAAAATCGAAATATTCGATGAGGTAATTATCGTAGAATAAGGATACAAACCGATATAAAAAAAGCGCAGGATTGATTCAATCCTGCGCTTTTTGTTGCTCTAAACTATTCGATTCAAAGCAAAATCAATTAATAGAACTCCAGAAAATTCTTCACCGAATCCAGGTAATAGTCCTTCCAACCTTCAACAATTTCATCATATGCATCAGTAGGAATATTGGTGTGAGTTAAGTTAATTCGGGTATCTTTTCCCGCCTTTTTTAAAATCATAGTCACAATCGATGGATGTTCAGTCTCTCCAAAAAACCACTCC
>JAOARS010000406.1 GCA_025210415.1 Marinifilum sp.
AGCACTTGTAATGAAAAAATGATTCAAAAATTGAATGACCTCTCGGTGAATGAAGAAGAGAAGATTGATCCGAGATGGGATGATTTAAGAAAATTGATTGATAATAATTAGTTAAATAGGTTGAAAAATGGCACATCCAAAACACAGAACGTCGAAGCAGAGAAGAAATAAGAGAAGAAGTCATCTTAGAACAACTCCTGCTACTTTAGCATCTTGCTCAAATTGTGGAGCAACTGTTAAATATCACACTGTTTGCCCTGAGTGCGGTTATTACAGAGGTAAATTAGCTATTGAAAAAGAAGTTACAGCATAACCTGAGTACAATTAATCAGGTTTGAAGCGATATAAATTTGCTCCTCAGATTTTTCTTAGGAGCAAATTTGCATTATATCTGATTGTTCCAACTTTTATTTAATTTACTGATTTTCTTAATGTTAGATTAGGCAGCAAATTCTATGATTAGTTAGAGAAAAATCTGTATACTTGTAAGCTGAATTATCTGATAAACACTAAGTAAGCTTAAACAATGTCAAAAATTAATGCAGTTATAACAGGAGTTGGGGCTTATGTTCCCGACTACATTCTTACCAATGAGGAATTGAGTACCATGGTTGACACAACTGATGAGTGGATCATGACTCGTATTGGTATTAAAGAAAGAAGAATTCTAAAAGGTGAAGAACAAGGTTCTTCAGAATTAGGAGTAAGAGCTGTTAATCAGTTGCTGGAAAAAACAGGAACTTCTCCTGAAGAAGTTGACTTGGTGATTTGTGCAACAGTAACTCCTGACATGCAATTTCCTGCTACAGCAAACATTATTAGTGATAAAGCCGGAATTAACAATGCATTTAGTTTTGACTTAAATGCAGGTTGTTCAGGATTCCTTTATGCTTTAGCAACAGGTTCGAAATACATTCAATCTGGCATGTATAAGAAAGTTGTGATTGTTGGTGCAGAAAAAATGTCTTCAATCGTAGATTATACCGATCGTCAAACATGTGCAATTTTTGGTGATGGATCTGCAGCAGTACTTTTAGAACCAACAACTGAGGATGTTGGTGTGATGGATGAGATTCTTCATACACAAGGATTTGGAAGAAAGCACTTGCACCAAAAAGCAGGTGGATCTTGTAAACCAGCTTCTCATGAAACAGTTGATGCACGCGAGCATTTCATTTATCAGGAAGGTAACCACGTATTTAAACATGCGGTTTCTAACATGGCAGATGTTTCTGTAGAAATGATGGAAAAACACAACATGACAGCTGATGATTTGGCTTGGTTGGTTCCGCATCAGGCTAACAACCGTATTATTGAAGCTACAGCCAAAAGAATGGGTTTAGCTAAAGAAAAAGTGATGATTAACATCGAGAAATACGGTAATACGACCTCTGCTACCATTCCATTGTGTTTATGGGAGTGGGAAAATCAATTGAAAAAAGGAGATAATATTATTCTTTCAGGATTTGGAGCCGGTTTTACCTGGGGAGCAATTCTGTTAAAATGGGGTTACGATCCTAAATAGAATCATATTATTAAAGTATATTAGGGCTTCCGAAAGGGAGCCTTTTTTGTTTCGAAGCATTGATTTTAAATGGGATTTCTGCCTCAAATTTTTATATTTGTATGGTTTGCGAACATAGGTGCTGATAAACGGAAAAATTAATAACCTGAGTTCGATTAAAAATATGGTCACAGTTTGAGTTGATATAAGGTGTCAATTCAGGACAATCCGGAAGTTTAAATTATTGATTTAATACAGAATAATTGCATCAGGATTTTGTCTGTATCAATAAGATTTCAAACATGTTTAGTAAAAAAGATAAAATGAGCAGAAACAACGACGTACAACCAACCGCAGTAAACCTTATTTGTGATGGAACATCTATTAAAGGTGATGTTCAGGCATCCAGAGATATCCGTATTGATGGACACTTAAACGGTAAAATGCAAGTAAACGGAAAAGTAGTTGTAGGAAACACAGGTAAAATTGAAGGTGACGTTAATTGCAAAACAATTGATGTATCGGGTAGAGTAGAAGGCAATATTATTGCTTCTGAAATGGTGAATTTAAAATCGACAGCCTTAATATTGGGTAATATCACTACTGATAAGATTTCGGTTGAGCCGGGAGCTAAGTTTACAGGTACATGTAAAATGGGTGAGACAGCACCTAAAAAGGATGAAAAGAAAAAATAATCCTGAGAAAGATAAAAAGGGAAAACAGCTAAGCGGAATAATAAAATACTCCGGCTTAGCTTTTCAAATGATAGTAGTAATTCTGGTGGTTTTATACGGTGGTATAAAATTGGACGAATACCTGCAAAAAGAATTTCCCTTATTTACATTTATAGGTTCAATACTTGGTGTTTTTCTGGCTTTGTACTTTGCAATTAAAGATTTCATCAAGATGAAGTAAAGCAGATTTATGGAAAAAAGATACAGATCGTACATTTATAAGTTAGGGGTAATTTCGATTGTTTTATTGATTGGATCGGTAACATTGTTTTTAACAGTTCTGGAAACTTGGTTCAATTACATATTTCCTTTTGTGATTTTGTATTTTTTCCTCTTCAATTCCATACAACATTTCAAATTACTAAAAGTTTCGAAGGGAGATCCACGAATTTTCCATACAAATTACATGGCATGGTTTGGAATAAAAATGTTTCTTAACTTGAGTTTTGTACTCATTTATGCCCTTTTAAATAAGGCGCAGGCAGTGAGTTTCATTTTGTTCTTTACCTTTTGTTATGTGGTG
>JAOARS010000407.1 GCA_025210415.1 Marinifilum sp.
CCCTTATGGTTCTCATTACGGAACACTAAATCCGGGTCGAACATTTTTTGCAGGTATCACAATCAATTTTTCTAAGTAATTTGTTTTGAAAAAATTTAATAAATATCTCATTCAAATCCACAATCTATCAGGTTCAGTAATGAGTCTGATGTTTGTGGTTTGGTTTATTTCCGGAATCGTACTTATTTTCGATGGATTTCCTCACGCTTCTCGCGAAGAGCGATTTTTACATCTTAGCGAATTTAAGAAGAGCGATTTTAAAGAAATTCAAGCTCCTCCAACATCCTTTAAGGGAAAAATATCCTTGGAATTGTGTGAAGGAAAAACGGTTTATCGGGTAAAATCAGGAAGAAAGGTACAAAAAACATATGATGCAAGAAGCTTAAAACCTATTAATTCTTTTAGCGAAAATCATGCTACAAGTTTATGCACATCCTTTAATGGATATCCTGTAAAAAAGGTGGAAAAAACCAATGAATTGGATGATTGGACACCTTGGAGTTATTACAGGCCATTGTTGCCTTTTTATAAATGTAGAATGAGCGATCCTGCTCACACGGTTTTATACATTTCAGAAAAAACAGGAGAAATTGTACAGGAAACCAACAGAAGAGCCAGATGGAGCGCACGTTTTGGCGCAATTCCACATTGGATTTACTTTAAAAAGCTTCGGTTGGCGAAAGATACTTGGCAATTGGTAATTATTATACTTTCATCTTTTGGGATTTTAATGTGTGCAACAGGTATTTATGCCGGATTTGTTCGTTTGCGCAAGCGAAAAGGAATAAGTCCGTACAAGAAATTTTGGTACAAATGGCATCACCTAACAGGTTTCTTTTTCGGATTGTTTGTATTTACTTTTATTTTGAGTGGTTTGGTATCTGTAACTTCGATACCCGATTGGATGGTTGGCGTAAATTCTAAAGAGAAGATTGATGTTGAATGGAATCAAAAATTAGATTTATCCGGTCATAAAAATACATTGCCAAAACAAATATTTACTGCACTGAATAAAAAGCAAGGTGTTCGAAAAATTGAGTGGAAGACGGTATTTAATAAACCCCAATTCAGAGTTTTCTATGATGATTATCAAAAACCTGAAGTTTATACTTTGAAAGATGGAAAAGTGATTCCTCAAAAGAAATTTAGTTTAGATGATATCAAACGACAATCTGAAAAGATATTCAAGAATACTGCATTTTCTGTGATTGAACAGCAAAATTACGACAATTATTACTCTGGATCGGCAATGTACTACTTGCCAACTTCTGCATATAAAATAGAACTTTCTGATGCTGCTGACACTTGGTTGTATATCGATCCTGCAAGTGGAGAACGTGTAAAAAAATTAACTAAAAATTCTCGATTACGTCGATGGTTGTATCGCTTTTTTCATACATTCGATTTGGCCATACTAAAGCAAAATGATACGCTCAGAAAAACTATTTTAATTCTCTTATCTCTTGTTGGTTTAGCAGTTAGCATTACAGGTATGATGCTCTCGTTTAAATGGTTCAGGAGAAATTACAACAAGCTAACTAAAAAAATATAATATTATGAAATGGTTTAAAAATTATACGATACTTTTAACGGCATTAATGTTAGTAAACACTTTAAGCGTGGAAGCACATAAAAAAACGAAGACAAAACAAGGAATTCTTTTGGTAACTTTTGGAAGTAGTTATCCTGAAACCAGACTTGCTTTTGAGAATATAGATGAGATTGTAAAAGCTGAATTTCCTGGAATTGAAGTACGATGGGCTTATACATCGAAAATGATTCGAAAGATCATTCGCAAACGTGGAGGTGAAGTGGATTCTCCTGCTGAAGCTTTGGCGAAAATGGGTGAAGATGGATTTACCCATGTTGCAGTTCAATCCTTGCACATTATTCCAGGCAAAGAGTACGATAATTTAAAACAGACTGTTGAGGCATTTAATAATATGCCGAAAGGAATTCAAGTTGCTGAAATAGGAACTCCACTGCTTTTTTTAGATCATGATCTGATAAAATTGGCAGATGTTCTTCATGAACAGTTTAAAAATAGACTGAATTCGAAAACAGCAGTTCTATTTATGGGACATGGTACACATCACCAGTCAAATATTTACTATCCTGGATTTGAATACTACTTAAAACAAAAGTCAGATCAGTATTTTATGGGAACTGTAGAAGGTTTTCCTTTATTAGATGCAATAATTCCTCAGTTAAAATCGAAAGGAATTAAAAAGGTAGTTTTAACTCCTTTTATGTCGGTAGCTGGTGATCATGCTAGAAATGATATGGCAGGCAATGAAGAGGATAGTTGGAAGATCATTCTTGAAAAAGAGGGATTCTCCACAGAAATTGCGATGACTGGATTGGCAGAGTATGACGAAGTTGTTGCCATTTGGGTAGAACATTTGAGAGCCATTTGTCAAGAGCTAGGAATTCGTTAAAATCTGAATCATGAAAAAGATTATTTTTTTTCTGGCTATAAGTTTAAGCTTGTTTTTTAATGCTTGCAATAACAAGTCATCAAATGCTACAAAAGAAAACAAGCAAGAGGAAGTCATTGAGATATCATTAAAACACGCCAAAGAATTCAAGCTTGAAAAGCATGGTGACAAAACAGTTGTAAAGATTCATAAAAAGGGAGAAGATGGAGTATTTGATACTTTCAATCTTGTAAAAAATAAAACCAAAGGCCTTCCCAATAGCATTCCGGTTCCTTGCAAGAGAATTGTCTGTTTGTCGAGTACGCAGTTGAGTTACTTTTTTGCATTGGATGATATCGATGATATCGTGGCCATAAATAGTAGTCGCTACCTGCGACACGAAGGAATGAAAGCCTTGGTAGAAGCTGGAAAGGTGAAAAGAATAGGAAAAGAAGGAAACTTTAACCTTGAAATGTTGGCAGCTCTCGATCCGGATGTAATATTCGTATCTCCTTTTAAAGTTGGAGGATTCGATGTTTTGAGAAAGCTTGGAATACCATTGGTGCCAATGGCTGCCTATAATGAAGAAACTCCATTGGGACGTGCAGAATGGATTAAAATGCTTGCCCTTTTCGTTGGACAGGAAGAGAAAGCAGATTCCATTTTTAATGGAATTGAATCTCGATATCAAAACCTAAAAAAAATTGCCTCGAATGTTGAAAAACGACCAACAGTATTCTCAGGTAAAATGAGATCGGGAAGCTGGTATGTTCCGGGAGGAAACAGTTTTTATGCGCATTATTTTCGTGATGCCGGGGCTGACTATATCATTAAAGATAGTATACAAGGAGCATATCCAGTGGATTTTGAAACCATTTACAGTAAAGCTTCCAATTGTGATTTTTGGAGAATTATTCATCCCGAAAAATCAGGATTAAGCTTAAAAGATTTGGGAGATCAGGATCCAAGGTATATGGATTTTAGTGCATTTCAGAATAAGAATGTAATTTTGTGCAACATTCGTGAAAAACCATATTATGAACAAGCAGGTATGAAACCTGATGTTTTATTGGCAGATTACATTCATTTTTTTCATCCGGAATTGTTACCGGAGCATAAACCTTATTTTTACGAAAGGCTGAAATGACCTACAAATTAGGAAGAATATCAATTGTAATTATACTGGCAACACTGTTGCTGGTTTTTCTTGTTTTATTGAACCTTGTGTTGGGATCCATACACATCCCTTTGTCGGATATTAAGGCAATTCTATTTACAGGAGAGGAGGTGAGTAGAATTTATGAGAATATTATTCTAAAAACAAGATTACCTCAAACCGTAGTTTCTTTGGGAGCTGGAATGGCTTTGGGAGTAGCAGGTTTGTTAATGCAAACTTTGTTTAGAAATCCGCTTGCCGGGCCATCGGTTTTGGGAATTTCTTCTGGTTCGAGTCTTGGTGTTGCTTTTGTAATGCTATTTACCGGAAATATTCTGGGATTTACTTTTACAAGTCTGGGAGCATGGGGTGATTTTGCAGTTGTTTTTTCATCCTTAATTGGAGCAGCCTTGGTTCTGGCTTTAATCCTGTTTATTTCACATCGTATTGGAGGTACTTTAAGTGTTCTGATTATTGGTGTGATGATTGGATACCTAAGCAGTTCATTGGTAAGTTTGTTAAAATTCTATAGCCCTGAAGAAGATGTTTACAATTACGTGATTTGGGGTTTGGGTAGTTTTAGCCGATTGGCAACCGATCGTGCAATGATGTTTGGTTTGATTACCGTAATTCCTTCCGTGTTGGCAACATTTTTAAGCAAGCCCTTAAATCTTTTGGCTTTGGGAGATCGATATGCTTCTAACCTGGGATTGAATATCAAAAGGGCACGCTTTTTAATTATTGCCTTTTCGGGATTTTTAACAGCCATTGTAACTTCCTTTTGTGGTCCCATTATTTTTATAGGAGTTGCAGTACCGCATTTGGCCAAGTTGTTATCCAAAACATCAAACCACTTTTACTTGATATTAAATGCAGCTTTGCTGGGGGCAGCAACTGCTTTATTGTGTAATCTATTGGCACGAATGCCTGGAATGGAGCAAGAAATGCCTATCAATTCAGTAACTGCATTTATTGGAGCACCAGTTGTGATTTGGGTAATTTGGAAGCGTAGAAAAGAAAATCGATTGGAGTAGTTATGGCAGGAAAAGAGATTCTACATATCAACAAGCTGTGCATTGGTTACGGAAAAGGTAAACGTGCAAAAGTAGTGCATGATCAATTGCAAGCTAAAATGTTTGCTGGCGAATTGGTTTGTTTGTTAGGTGAGAACGGAACAGGAAAAAGTACTTTAATTCGTACGATTTGCGGATTTCAACCTGCATTGGGAGGTGAAGCTAGTCTTCTTGGCAAAGATTTGCTACAGCTTTCCGAAAAGGAGTTGTCGAAAATGGCAGCGGTAGTACTTACCGACCGTGTAATTGTACCCAATGCTACTGTAGAAGAGTTGGTAGGATTGGGAAGAAGTCCATATACCGGAACATTCGGAATTCTGAATGATGAGGATAAAGAAATTGTTCACACTTCAATTGAGAAATGTGGAATTCTGCACAAGAAAAAGGAACGATTATCGAATTTGAGTGATGGAGAAAAACAAAAAGCATTTATAGCGAAAGCTTTGGCACAGGATACTCAGATCATCATCCTTGATGAGCCTACCGCCTTTTTGGATATGCCGGCTCGTGTTGAAATCATGCAACTGCTAAGACAAATTGCAAGTAATTCCGGAAAATCAGTTCTAATGTCTACTCACGATTTGGATTTGGCACTACAAATGGCAGATAAACTCTGGTTGCTTTCTGCTGAAAAAGTATTGTTAACAGGAACTCCGGAAGATTTACTTCTAAAAAATGAATTTCAAACCATTTTCCAGAATAAAGGAATTGAGTTTGATAATAAAACCGGATTGTTTCGAGTAGGTTACGATTGTAACAAAGAAATTTCTGTGAAAGGATATGGTTTTGAGTATGTATTGCTTCGAAGAGCCTTTGCCAGAAATGGAATCAAAACCATTCGAAAAACAGAAGAAGATACTACTTGGCTTGAAATCTGTACAAATGGAGGCACAAGTTTTAAGTATTTCGAAAACGGAAAATGTATGGGACAAGAGGAAACCATTGAGAACTTATTGACTTTGACTCTAAACAAAAAAATATGAAAGTTGCAGCAGTAAGTTCTAAAAGTGTAATTGGTGATGTGCAGTTTAACCTGTCCATTGCGAAGGATTGGATTGAAAGTTTCGATACACGTGGAGTTGATTTTATTTTATTCCCGGAGTTGAATTTGTCTGGCTATATAAGAGATATTGAGATTCTAAAAGCGGTATTGAAGGATAAAGAGAATTTGTTTACATCCTTAATGGAAATATCGAAGAATACGAATTTGGCATTTGCAGTAGGTTTTCCGGAACAAGAAGGAGAGAAATATTTCATTACTCACTTTGTGTTTAACGGAGGGAAGATCATCGGAAAACATCGAAAAACACATTTAAGTATAAGCGAAAAAGAGGTTTACTCGGAGGGTAATGAGATAAATGTATTTCCCATAAAGGATATGCTTGTAGGCATTCAGCTTTGCTACGAAACTCACTTTCCTGAAATAAGTGCGATTCAAGCACAAAAAGGAGCCAATGTATTGGCAATGGCTTTTGCATCTCCGAAAGAAACTTGTCAGGATAAAATAGAAAGGTTCAAAAGATATATACCAGCCCGAGCATACGATAATGCTTGTTTTGCTATGGCTTGTAATCAAGATACCATAAATGAAAGAGGAACGGTTTTTCCATGCGCAAGTTTACTTATAGATCCCAAGGGAAAAGTGTTGTCAGAATCATTTGTTGAAGAAAAAGAATATGCTGTAGCAGATATTGATTTCAATGAAATCAACAGGATCAAAGAATCGAAAATGGCATACTTTAATGCGCATAAACGAACTGAATGGTTGAGAGAAAACTATAAAAGTTAATCAAGTTTTCTTAATGTAGTAAGAACGTAAAATGAGAAAGGAATCAGTTCAATTTGAAATTCTCCCCTTCTAGGGGAGATGGCGATAGCCAGAGGGGTGTATTTTAGATTTCACCCTTTTCCCTAAGAGGAAAAAACTCATTTCGAAAATGAGGAGATATAATTATGAATAAAAAGTAAGAGCCTTCCGACTTGAGGAGAAAAAGTAAATAAAAGTAATTTTCAAATCTAGATTTGAATGATGAACAAAATAGATACAAACGCATTTTTAATTGCAGCACCCAAGAGTAATTCTGGTAAAACCATGATTACACTTGGCTTGATGCAAGCATTGGTGAATAGAGGATTGAAGGTTCAGCCCTTTAAATGCGGACCAGATTATATCGATCCCATGCATCATACTAAAATTGCAGGTCAGCCATCATACAACCTGGACATGTGGATGACAGATGAGGAGCATGTTCAACAAACATTTACTCAGCATGCTGCCAAGGCAAATGTTTCCATTGCCGAAGGGGTAATGGGCTTGTTCGACGGAGCTCAAAAAGATGTTGGAAGTTCGGCGGCAGTTGCCCGCTTGCTTGATCTGCCAGTGATTTTGGTTGTGGATGCATCGAGTACAGCTTATTCTGTAGCTCCTTTGTTGTATGGATTCAAGAATTTCGATAAAAGCATAAATCTGGCAGGAGTAATTTTTAACAAGGTAGCCAGCAAGTCGCACTTCCAGTTTTTAAAAGAAGCTGCCATTGATGCTGGAGTTCATGTGTTGGGATACATGCCAAGGGATCAAAGATTGGCCATAGAATCAAGACATTTGGGTTTGCATCTTCCGGGTGAAAATCAGAATCGAGAAATCGTTACCATTGCTGCTGATTTATTGGAACAATATGTTGATGTTGATTTGCTTTTGAAAATCACAGAAAAGAAAATAGAACGAGTAGGAACTCAAGATATAGAAATAAAGAAGCAATTAAAAATTGCATTGGCACATGATGAAGCTTTTAATTTTTCCTATCAGGCAAACAGAGATGTTTTGGCTGAGTTGGGAGAAGTTGAGGAATTTAGCCCGTTGAATGATGAAGAATTGCCAGAGGCGGATTTAATTTGGTTGCCAGGTGGATATCCGGAGTTGTTTGCAGAACAATTGGCAAGCAATGATAAAATGAAGCAGGCCATTGCCGAGTATATTGAAAGTGGCAAAGCCCTGATTGCAGAATGTGGAGGAATGATGTATTTGGGAAAAAATATCATTACAAAGGAAGGAGAAAAATACAGTATGACAGGTATTTTTGATTTTAATACCACCTTTGAAAACATGAAGCTACACTTAGGTTATCGCGATTTGAACGGAAATGATATCAATATAAAAGGGCATGAGTTTCATTACTCAAATTTGCTTGGAAAAGAAAAAGCCAGTGAAGCATATCAAGCCAAAACAGCCAGAGGGCGTAATGTTGAGATGCCTGTTTTTAGAAGAAAAAACTGCTGGGCTTCCTACATGCACCTTTATTTGGGAAAGAGAGAGAAAATGTTGCAAATGATAAAAGAATTGGATTTATGAGTTTAGGAAAATTAATAGGAGTTGGATTAGGACCGGGAGACCCGGAATTGATTACGCTAAAGGGCTTAAAAGCACTTCGGAATGCAGATGTTGTTTTTTATATCGCATCGAGCATAAAAGAATCGAAAGTAACTTCCTTTTCTTTCGAGATATTAAAACAGTTGGAGGTGGAAACAGAGTGTTTGCCACTTGTAATTCCCATGACAGGAAAAAACAGGGAAACTCATTATCAGAATGCTTTTGATAAGATACAAGAGGAGTTGAAGAAAGACAAAACGGTGGTAGTAGCTTCAGAAGGAGATGCACTTTTCTATAGCACTTTTGGATACATCTTAAAAATAGCACAAGAAGCAAATGTTGACTGTAAAGTAATTCCCGGAATACCAGCTTTTATTGCTACCGGAGCAGAAGGAGAAAGAGCAGTTACCGAGGGAAATGAGGCTCTAAAAGTAATTGCCCGACCAGAAAGTTTTGATGAGATTGAAGAAGCTCTAAAACAAAAACAAACCATCGTGGTAATGAAAATGAGTGTGCTTGATGGATGGAGTGATTTTCTTGAAAAGCAGAACAGATCATTTTTTTATATCGAACGTGTGGGAACACCGCAACAGTATTCCACTGCTAATGTTCAGGATTTAAAGTTGCGAACAATACCTTACTTTTCATTAATTATTATTTATGCCTAAAAAAATATATAGCATTGGAATTGGACCAGGAAATGAAAAATTCCTTACTCCGCAGGCTTTACAAGCCATTCAGGAAGCAGAAGTAATTGTTGGTTACAGCTTTTATTTTGAACACATCAAACAGTTATCAGGAGGAAAAGAACTGATTGATACTGGCATGAAAAAAGAGCGAGAACGAGCTGCAAAAGCATTTGAAATAGCCGAATTGGGAAGAACCGTTGCCGTAATCAGCAGTGGCGACTCCGGTGTATATGGAATGGCACCTTTGCTATGGGAGATGAAAGCTGAAAAAGCTTCGGATGTAGATTTAGAAGTGATTCCGGGAATATCTGCCATGTTTGCGGCAGCATCAAAATTGGGAGCACCACTTGGTCACGATTTTTGTTCTATTTCCATGTCGGATTTGTTAACCCCATGGGAAAAAATTGAGAAAAGAATTGTGGCAGCAGCTCAGGCCGATTTCGTAACAGCAGTGTACAATCCTTTAAGTAAAGGCCGGTTTTGGCAACTGATGAGGTTGAGAGAATTGTTCCTGGAAGTACGTTCGCCGGAAACCCCTGTTGGAATTGCCCGAAATGTGGGAAGAGAAGATGAAAGCATTGAGGTAATTACACTTGCCGAATTGGATGTAACCAAAGCCGATATGTTTACTGTTGTTGTGATTGGGAACAGCCAGACTTTTAATTCTCAAGGTAAGATGGTAACACCAAGAGGTTACTATGCCAATAAAAACAATAGTCAGGACAAACTTGGGCGTCGTATCATGAACAAAAGTTTCCAAACCATTTTGGATAACATCGATATCACCGACAAATCTTTGGCTCACATTTGGGTTGCATTGCACTGTATTCATACTACTGCCGATTTTAAATTGAACGAATCGGTTGAGCTGAGCAATAACGTGGTGGAGCAATTACACGAGAAATTTTATTCGGGAAAACCTCCGGTTATTGTTACCGATGTATCGATGGTTACAAGAGGAATTCGCAGAGCAACGGCAGCCAAGTTAGGTCTCGAAATAAAATGCTATTTGGATGATGAGCGCGTTGCAGAAATGGCTTCACAAAATAATATTACAAGAACCCAGGCTGGAATTCAGTTGGCTGTAGAAGAACACCCCGATGCCATTTTTGCATTCGGAAATGCACCAACAGCTCTTATTGAGTTGATTAAATTCATTCGCAACGGAAAAGCAAATCCTGCAGGTGTAATTGCTGCTCCGGTTGGTTTTGTGAATGTAAAAGAAAGCAAGTGGCAGTTAAAATATGGTTGCCCCAATGTTCCTGCTGTTTTTGTAAATGGCAGAAAAGGAGGAAGCAATGTGGCAGCTACCATTATCAATGCCATTTTAAGCTGGAGCGAAGCGGAACAAATGCATCCGGGCGAAGGATTATAGCAGAATGTTTCTCATAGATTGGCTGTGCTTGAGGGTCTCACTTTGAGTGAGGCTCTCAATGGAAGTGCGCTGAATCTATTCTGCCTACTTGCATCGGTGAGAATAAGCTTACACAGCCTACTTTCCAAAACAAAAATACACTTTGTAACGTTACACAGCATATTTTAAAATGGTAGAGTATACTTTGTAGGCTTGCAGGGCATACTTTTACGAATAAAAACACCTTTAGAGTCTTGCTGCCCTCAAATGGCTACTCTTTATACAATACATCATTAATAATTTTGTCACCTCATTTTCGAAATGAGTTTTTCCATTTTCAAGGAAACCGTAGCGAAGCGGAGTTCGTGAACATGCTAATATGAGAATTGTATGTGAACAAAATCCTGATAAGAAAAAGGGTGTTTAAGAATCATTTTTACCATTTCAGCCTTTAGTCTGTCGACAGTTTCCCTTTTCAAGGGAAACATTCATCTAGAAACGTAAAAATTTTAATTGAAATATAGTGAACTTATATTTATGTATAACGAGTAGCTTTAATGCAAGAGTAGAATTCACTCTTTCCAGTATGTTTGGTCATTAGTTTGATTTACAAGACGCTCAAAAACAACTTATTCCGAAATTACACCTCGAAAATATAAGTTGCTATAAACCTGACAGTAAAAAAAATATTAACGAAATATTGATACTTATAAAATTGATTTTATTGCAAATGAAAGGGCAATGGCTTATCTCATTTTCATGATTTCATTAATATTTGCAGCTGCATACTCCAATTCTTTGTACCAATCTTCTCCGTACTTTCGAATTAATGGTTCTTTCAGGAATTTATAAACAGGTGTTCCATTTTTAAAGCCAAGTTCTCTGGCTGGTTTGCAAATATCCCATTTGTTATAATTTACTGCATCAAATTCAGCATATTTATCAATTCTAATAGGATACAATTGACAAGAAATTGGTTTTCGATACGAAATTTTACCATCAAAAAAGGCTTTTTCGATACCGCACATTGCATTACCATTCTCAAAAATGGTATAGGCACATTCTTTTCCATCAATAATAGGAGTAACCAAATCGCCATCATCATCAATTACCGAAGTTCCTTGTTTCTCTACCTCTTCAATTCCTCTTTCGGTAAGATATTCTTTAATATCAGGATAAATATCTTCGATAATTTTCTTTTCCTCATCATCTAGTGGAGCCCCCGAATCTCCTTCCACACAACAAGCTCCGCAACATTTCGAAATGTCGCAAATGAACTTTTTCTCAATCACATCGAGGCTAACTATAGCTTTCCCTATCTGTAACACTATTTCTTACTTTAAAATTATATCAGTCAAGCTGATAAAAAAATCCCGCACTATCGCGCAAAGATAGTACGGAATGTTTTATATACAGTTACAATCTTTTATTTTATCAAAGATTTTCCTGTCATCTCTTCTGGCTTATCAATATTCATGATATCCAATAAGGTTGGAGCAACATCAGCCAAAATACCATCTTTTATTTCTTTAGGGTTTTCAGTTACCCAAACACATGGAACCGGATTCAATGAGTGAGCCGTATTTGGAGAACCATCAGCATTTACAGCAAAATCAGCATTTCCGTGATCTGCAATAATAATCACATCATATCCATTAGCTTTAGCTGTTTCTACAACTTGCTCAACACAGCTATCTACTGCCTGTACCGCTTTCGAAATTGCTTCGTAAACACCAGTGTGTCCAACCATATCGCCATTGGCAAAGTTCAAACAAACAAAATCGGCTGATTGAGCATTTAATTCTGTTGTAATTTTATCTGCAACTTCAGGAGCCGACATTTCCGGTTGAAGATCGTAAGTAGCAACTTTTGGAGATGCAACCAACAATCGGCTTTCACCTTCAAATTCATCCTCTCGACCACCCGAGAAAAAGAATGTTACGTGAGCATATTTTTCAGTTTCAGCAATACGGATTTGCTTCTTGCCAGCTGCTGACACAACTTCACCCATGGTGTTTTGAACGTTCTCTTTATCGTAGATTACATTCACACCTTTAAAGTTGGCATTGTAACAAGTCATCGTATACCATTCCACATTCATTGTGTGCATTCCAAATTCTTTCTTGTCTTCTTGAGAGAAAACGGTAGTCATTTGGCGCAAACGATCGGTACGGAAATTGAAACAGATAACAACATCACCTTCTTCGATTTTTGCGAGAGGAATACCAGCTTCATCAACTACAACAACTGGCTTGATAAATTCATCAGTTACGCCTTCTGCATACGATTCCTCGACTGCACTAACCACATCAGTAACTGCTTTACCTTCTCCTTTTGTGTACAGGTCATAAGCCAATTTCACACGATCCCAGTTATTATCGCGATCCATACCATAGTAACGGCCAATTAATGAAGCGAACTTAGCAGTTTCTTTACTTGTAATATCATTTACAAAGGTTTTAACAAATTCCAATCCCGATTTTGGATCAGTATCACGTCCATCTGTCAAACCATGTACAAATACATCTTCTACTCCGAATGCTTTTGCTGCATCACACAAAGCCAAAGCATGTTTACTTAAAGAGTGAACTCCACCATCACCAATCAACCCAATCAAATGAACTTTCTTTCCATTTTGTTTTGCGTGAGAAAAAGCTTTAACAACTTGTTCGTTGTCCTTTAAGGTATCTTTCTCAACCGCCATATTAATTTTTACCAAATCCTGGTAAACAACACGTCCGGCACCAATATTTAAGTGACCAACCTCTGAGTTACCCATCTGGCCTTCAGGTAAACCAACAAATCTACCAGCAGCCTGCAACTGCGAGTTTGGATATTTTGCCAACAAACTATCCATATAAGGAGTTGCTACCGATGAAATCACATCTGAATTTGATTTGTCTCCAATCCCCCATCCGTCAAGGATCATTAATAAAGCTTTCTTATTATCTGTCATCTTCAAGTATTTTATATCTTATACGACTTTATAAACTATTTTACTCATACGTATTAATACCGATAAATTACTTTCAATCAACCACAAACAGTTTGTTCCGAATAATTTCGAGGAAGTACAGCAAGTGAGTAAATTAAAAGCTACTAATCGGTATCAAATTCCGCTTTTATCTTGATACTAATCATGCAAAAATATCTTATTAATTCTAATTTAAAAAGCTATTAGACAGTTGAAAGCCTTTATTTTAGATCGAAAACGTTTGTAATTTAAAAATTGTTCAAAGCCGAACAGAATAAGTCGTAAAAATTGAGAACTATCTGGTAGGATTCTTATTGAAATCGAAATATGCATCAGAAAATCTATTCCGAACTTAAACTACTTCAAAACAAAACACTTTGTTAACTTACAATACCAAATGTAATTTTAAATACGAATCAGCATTAAAATATTAGAAAGTGATTTTAAGAAGTATTGAAAAGTAAAATGTCATCAATATAGAGACAATTTGCGCTTCTGTGTGGAAATATGTATATTTGTCGTATAGCATAAGACAAAATACACTATGATTGAAAGAGAAAAAAAAACAACAGGAAAAGAGTTCTCAAACATTAAGGAATATCTTCTGGGATTGAGAAATCAGGTTGAAGATTCACTTTCTGCAAACTGGGGTTATTATACCATTTTAAATGAAAGAGTAAATGTGGGTGATTTTATCTTATTTTTTGAGAAAGCTTCCGATCTTGGATTTACCAAGAAAGAGTATGCTGAAATGCTTCATATTAATGTGAGAACTTTAGATCGCAATCTTAAAGAAGAATTTACATTAAAGATTGATAAGTATGAAAACGCCATGAGAATTTTTGATTTAATGATTCATGGCATTGAGGTGTTTGGTGATGAATTGAGTTTTGCAACTTGGCTTAGGGAAAAGAATCTTGCTTTGAAAGATAAGCCAGTTCATCTGTTGGGATCAATTGCAGGAATTCAAATTGTAGATGATGCAATTACTCGTTTGGAGTATGGTGTTTATTTATAAGCTTTAGTTTTTAAATCGAACTCAAATTATTACCAAAATAAAGAAAAAACTTTTTTAAAGGATTTACATGAAAGTTTATCGAATCTCTCAGTCTAAACATGCGGAAGATTTAAAAGGAACAGGAGCTTTTATGGTTGGAGGCCGTTGGAATTCAAGAGGAAAATTTATGCTTTATACATCTTCTTCTATCTCATTATCAATGCTGGAAAATATTGCACATTTTACCAAGAATTCACAACCAAAGAATTTCTCATTGGTGACGATAGAAATTCCTGATGACACTTACAAGCGTTATGAGCTTGACGATCTTGATTCTTCATGGAATAAGATTCCTTCCAGTCGATTTTCAAGAGCTTTTGGAGATGCTTGGCTAGACAGTATGGATTCTTTGGCAATTCAAGTACCTAGCGTAATAAATCCAAGAGAATTTAATATTTTACTCAACCCACTGCATTCAAAATTTTCAAAAGTCAAAATTGTAAATGTTGAATCTTGGCCCTTTGATGTCAGACTGGCCTAAAATGATGAATAATCCCGATTGTATAATGAAATGAGCCTTACCTACGTTTCACTCGAAAGGCTCAACCATTATTACATCGGCATGATACCAAATAATCAATATAGCTTACTTCATTTTCAAAATGGTATAAAACAATTGTATTTCAACCGTTTGAGTGAAATGATATTTTGTTTTGTGTTCTTTGCGCGATACTTAAGCAATATGTCTGCGGATGTAAGATTTTTGTATATACACTTTAAATTATTCATCTTCAATAACAAGTCGTTAACATTTTATTCCCATTTAAGCTTGTATATTCATCAATATTAAAAAACTAAAATTATTAATTATGAGAATCTTAGTGTTTATTGTTTTTTTTTGTGCAGGAATTATGCAGACTACAGGTCAAAACAAGAATTTATATTCTTTTAAGGCACAAACCATTGATGGACAGGCCTTCGATTTTTCCAAACTGAAAGGCAAAAAGGTAATGATTGTTAATACAGCTTCGAAATGTGGGCTTACACCACAATATAAAAACCTTCAAAAACTATATAAAACTTATGGCGGTGAAAAGTTTGCCATAATTGGTTTTCCTGCCAATAATTTTGGCAAACAGGAACCTGGTAGCAATTCTGAAATTAGTGAGTTTTGTACTGCTAATTATGGAGTAAGCTTTCAAATGATGGAAAAAATTGATGTAAAAGATGAAAATATACATCCTTTGTACATGTGGCTTACGAAAAAAACTGAAAATGGGAAATTTGATGCTCCGGTGAGTTGGAACTTTCAAAAATTCCTGATAGATGAAAATGGCAAGCTGGTTGGCTTTGCATCGCCAAGAGAAAAACCGGATAGTGAAAGACTTGTAAAATGGATAAAAACGGGTCAGCTATAGTTAATAATCTAAATTAGAAGTATTTGTTATGAAAAAATATCTTATTTCATTCATTGTATTAAGCTTACTACTTATTATACAAACGGGACAAATTTGGGCTCAGCAATCAAAAACTGAAAAAGTAGAAGAAGATAAACTTGTAGTTTTATGGACAAGTGGCGATCCATATGTTGCTGAACGTGTTGCATTAATGTACACACATGCAGCAATCAGAAACAAATGGTTCAAAGATGTTACTTTAATTATTTGGGGGCCATCGGCCAAATTAACATCCGAAAATCTAAAAATTCAGAAAAAATTAAAAGCAATGGAAACCGATGGCGTAACAATAAGAGCCTGTATTGCATGTGCCAGTGCGTATAATGTGGTTGATGACTTAAAAAAACTAGGATTTGAAGTTGCAGGTATGGGAATGCCCTTAACCAAGTATCTTAAAAATAACTCGTTTAAAGTAATTACCTTTTGATAGAAATATTCATTTAATTTTTTAAACCGTAAAATCCAAGGCATTACTCATCGAAAGATTATTTCAGGCTCAAAATTACATTGAAAATATGTTAGGGATTTTTCCGGAACAAAAAAAAATCAACAATTTACAAGAGAGTTGTCATACTTTAAAATAATTTGACACAAGAATCAAGTTATTTTAAAGGATAACACTATTTCTTTGAATATGATTTTTGCACATCAGGTCAATTTGTTTTTAAAATTGAAACATCTATATTTGTAGCATAAACAGTGTTTAAAACTCTGTTTCAACATATTTTATTGTTTCTTCAGGGCAGGGTGAAATTCCCGACCGGCGGTGATAGTCCGCGAATCTGTAAAAGGATTGAACTGGTGAGATTCCAGTACCGACAGTACAGTCTGGATGGGAGAAGAAAAACAATTGATCGAATTGATTAATTCATGTCATTGGAAAATTGATTCCAATTGGCAAACTTTATAATAAATGCCCTGAATAGTAATTTACTGTTCAGGGCTTTTTTTGTAATTAATATTAAATGAATTCAATATGCGTGATTGATTTTAATGAAAGATAATTCTCATTAACACATTCACTCATTAACTAAATAAAATGAGCAAGAAATACAAATACATGCACAAAGCCTATGAGCTTGCCAAAAAAGGAGTTGGCAGAGTCAATCCGAACCCGTTGGTTGGTGCTGTAATTGTAAAAGATGACAAAATTATTGGAGAAGGCTATCATGAATTTTTTGGTGGTCCTCATGCCGAAGTTAACGCTTTTCTTTCTGCTAAAGAATCGGTTGAAGGTGCTACCATGTATGTTACCCTTGAACCTTGTTCTCATTACGGAAAAACTCCTCCTTGCGCCGAAGCAATCGTAAAAAATAAAATTGGGAAAGTTGTTATTGGAATGCTTGATCCTAACCCATTGGTTGCAGGTCGAGGAGTAAAGATATTAGAAGAGAACGGTATTGAGGTTGATTTTGGTTATTTGTGTGAAGAATTGACCGAATTGAATAAAAGCTTTTTGAAATATATTCAAAGCAAAACTCCATATGTGGTGATGAAAACTGCTATGACTTTAGACGGGAAAATTGCCAGCAGAACAGGTGATTCTCGTTGGGTATCCAATGAAAAATCTAGAATTAAAGTGCATGAGCTAAGGAACGAATTGGCTGGAATTATGGTTGGAGTAAATACTGTAATTGCTGATGATCCTATGCTGACAACAAGATTGGAAAACGGAGAAGGCAAAAATCCTGTTCGCATTGTGGTAGACAGTACTGCAAGAATACCATTGGGAGCGAAGATTTTAAATTCTTCCGATCAGGCAAAAACCATCATTGCAGTTACCAATCAGGCAGATTCTAAAAAAATAGAACAAATTGAAGCAAAAGGAAATCAGGTTGTAGCTGTAAAGAGCAGTAATGAAAAAATCGACCTTGAAGATTTGATGGTGAAATTGGGAGAGTTGAGTATTGATGGTGTATTATTGGAAGGAGGCGCGAGCCTGAATTACTCGGCTTTAAAAGCTGGAATCGTAGATGAAGTTGTGTCTTTTGTTGCGCCAAAGATTATTGGAGGTGCAGAAGCAAAATCTCCGGTAGGAGGTGAAGGCATTGAATTAATGAAAGATGCGATAGAATTAGATGATATAAAACTGCAACAATTGGGGAATGACCTAATGTTGACAGGAAAAATAAAAAAAGTAGCAGCTACTGATAACAGATAACAGACAAATGTTTACAGGTTTAATAGAAGAAATAGGACACATCAAGGCAATTGAGCGAGGAGGAAAAGCAATTCGCCTTAGCATATCGGCCAATAAAATAATGGATGATGTGAAGTTAGGTGATAGTATTGCAACCAATGGTATTTGTTTAACGGTGGTGAGTTATGACTCAACCGGCTTTACTGCTGATGTGATGCCAGAGACCATGAATAGAACCAGTTTTGGAGCCTTGGGAATTGGAAGCAAGGTAAATTTGGAGAGAGCTGTGCGAGTAGGCGATAGATTGGGAGGACACATGGTAAGTGGTCACGTAGATGGATTGGGAGAAATTGTAGGGCAAGAAAAAGATGACAATGCCATTTGGGTAAGTATTGCTGCTCCTTCTAATATTCTCAAATATGTAATCGAAAAAGGATCAATTGCTATTGATGGAATCAGCTTGACTGTGGCTTATGTTGATGAAAAGATTTTTAAAGTATCCATTATTCCTTTAACACAGGATGATACAACTCTAACATCAAAGAAAGCAGGAGAAAAAGTGAATCTGGAGTGCGACATGACTGCGAAATATATCGAGAAGTTCATGTTTCACCGTGATGAAGAAAAAAAATCAGAAAAAACAGATATCTCTATGGATTTCCTTAGAGAACATGGATTTATGTAGAAATAGTTAATGTGAATTGAAATTTTCAGTTCTCAGATCTAATATCTCTTATCTGGTATCTATAATAAATAAAGACAACAAACAATATAAGTAATGGAATTTCATACTATTGAAGAAGCGATTGAAGACATCAAACAAGGGAAGATGATTGTGGTGGTGGATGATGAGGATCGCGAAAACGAAGGTGATTTGTTAATGGCTGCCGAAATGGTAACTCCAGAGGCAATTAATTTTATGGCTCGTCAGGCCGGAGGATTAATTTGTATGCCAATCGTTAAAGAGCGTTTGGACGAACTGGATATCGATATGATGGTATATAATAATACCGATGCCAAGCAAACTGCTTTTACTGTTAGTATTGATGCTGCAGATTGTACAACAGGAATTTCTGCACACGAACGTGCTCATACAATTAAGCGAGTTTTAGAGAAAGATGCCAAAGCAGAAGATTTCACTCGTCCGGGTCATATTTTCCCATTGGTAGCTCGTAAAAATGGAGTGCTGGTTCGTGCAGGTCATACCGAGGCTGCTGTTGATTTGGCTCGCATGGCTGGCTGTTATCCTGCTGGTGTTATTTGCGAAATCATGAATGAAGATGGTACAATGGCTCGTGTTCCTGAATTGAAAGAGTATTGCAAAAAGTATGATCTTAAAATGATTACCATTGCCGATTTGATTGAATATCGTCGTCAGACAGAAACCATGATTGAAAAGATAACCGAAACAGCTATGCCAACACAGCATGGAGAGTTTCGTGCACATGGTTATGTGAATAAAATTACAGGAGAACATCATGTTGCACTGGTAAAAGGAAATGTAGATACCGATGAGCCTATACTAACAAGAGTACATTCTGAATGTTTAACTGGAGATGCTTTTGGATCATTGCGTTGCGATTGTGGTGAGCAATTGCAAGAAGCTTTAAAAAGAATCGAAAAAGCAGGAAGAGGCGTTCTTTTATACATGCGTCAGGAAGGACGTGGTATCGGATTAATCAATAAACTACGTGCATACCAGTTACAAGATATGGGTATGGATACCGTAGAAGCAAATCTTGCGCTTGGCTTTAAAGCCGATCTTCGCGACTATGGAATTGGAGCTGCAATTCTAGCTGATTTGGGTGTTAAGAATTTAAAATTAATGACCAACAATCCTCTAAAAGTTGCAGGATTGAAAGGTTATGGTATCAAAATCGTAGATCGTGAAGAAATTGAAATGACACATCACGAGAAAAATGAATTCTACATGATGACCAAGATGAAAAAAATGGGTCACATGTTGCATCAGGATGTGAAGTGGAATCTTCAAAACGACGATAAGAAAATTAAATAGTAAATGAGTTAATGTGGGAAGAGTGAATAACTTTAAGTACTCAAGGCAATCTAAGTACTTTAGGCACTTTTCCATATTTTATATGAAATAAGAAAAGTTCATAACTCACAATAAAATAGAAAAAATAAAATTAAAAGATATGAATACAATTGAAGGTAAATTAATTGCTGAAGGTCTTAAGTTTGGAATCGTAGCAGGTCGTTTTAACGAATTTATTGGTAGCAAATTATTAGGAGGTGCTATGGATGCAATCAAGCGTCATGGTGCATCAGAAACAGATGTTGATCTTGCTTGGGTACCAGGTGCATTTGAAATTCCACTAGTTGCTAAAAAAATGGTGAAGAGCGGAAAATATGATGCAGTAATTTGTTTAGGCGCTGTAATTAAAGGATCTACTCCTCACTTCGACTATGTTTCGAACGAAGTAACCAAAGGTGTTGCTAGTGTTTCTTTAGATTCAGAAGTTCCTGTCATTTTCGGTGTTCTTACTACCGATACAATCGAACAAGCTATTGAGCGTGCAGGTACAAAAGCTGGTAACAAAGGTTACGAAGCAGCAGTTTCAGCAATTGAAATGGCTAACTTACTAAAACAATTGTAATATAGCTTACAGCTTTCAGCAACAAGCTATCAGAATAAAAAAAACTGCAATCTACCTTGAGACTTTTCTCCGTAGATTGCAGTTTTTTAGCTGAGTACTGTGAGCTGATTACTGACAGCTATTTTAAAAAAGTTTCAACATTCTAACTTCTTCTTCGCTAAGAAATCTCCATTTTCCTCTTGGGATATTTTTTTTGGTAATACCTGCAAAGAAAACTCGATCTAGCTTTTCTACCGTATAACCTAAATGTTCAAATATTCGGCGAACAATTCGGTTTCTTCCCGAATGAATTTCAATTCCAACTTGCTTTTTGTCATTGGCATCAGCAAAGCTAATAGCATCCGATTTGATAAATCCATCTTCCAGTTCCAATCCTTTATCAACCTTGTCAAGTTCTTCCTGTGAAATTTCACGATCAAGGAATACATGATAGATTTTTTTCTTATTGTAACTTGGGTGAGTTAAGCGTTTCGTAAGGTCACCATCGTTGGTAAAAAGTAAAACCCCAGTGGTCATTCTGTCTAACCTGCCAACAGGATATACTCTTTCAGAACAAGCGTTTTTAATCAGATCGATAACAGTTCTTCTGCCCATTGGATCATCCAATGTAGTAACAAAATCTTTTGGCTTGTTTAGAACAAGGTAAACTTTAGCTTCAGGCTGAAGTAAAACACCATCCATACAAACTTTATCTTTCAAATTAACTTTGGTACCAACTTCCGTAACTATTTCTCCATTCACAGTTACACGCCCATCTGCAATTCTGACATCAGCTTCTCTTCTCGAACACTCGCCTGTATTCGAGATGTATTTATTGAGCCTAAGAATACCATCTTTGGGGCCCATCATTTTGGCATGCTCAAGTTGCTTCTTCTTGCTGTAATGTTTTTTACGAAGAGTTTCCTT
Organism: Marinifilum sp.; assembly: GCA_025210415.1. GTDB lineage: Bacteria > Bacteroidota > Bacteroidia > Bacteroidales > Marinifilaceae > Marinifilum. The sequence continues at coordinate 21,149 of JAOARS010000407.1, forward strand.
ATCAGGGCCCTTTTCATCAAAACGTTTTTTGTTTCTAGCTTTGAAAGGCTTTTTCTGATCTGATTTATTGGAAAACCTTTTTCCCTTTTCAGAAAAATCTTTTTTTCTGTCTGCATTACCTTCCGAATCATTTTTAAAATCAGATTTTGATTCTTCAGATTTGTATTTTTTTGATCGGTAGTTTGTCTTTCCCTTTTTTGGCTTACCGTAAGTCTTTTCTTCCATTTTGACTGTATGATCAATGTTTTGAACTTGCAAAGGTATTAATTATCAAAGAAAATATTTGAGTAATACCGAATATTAATTCGTACGAGTCATTTGCAGACTTCGTTTCCAGTGCCTGATGAATGATATAATCTGCATTATGCCTGATTTTCCGAAAGCTATATACAGCTTTTCATTTTTAATAAATGGCATAACATACTAAAAATTTGATTTTTATTGTTCCTAATCGTCTATAGATTTTTTACATTTGTGCGAAGTGAAAATTTGCTTTAACACCTAAAATCCGCAAGGATTTTTCTTTGCGTCCTTTGTAATAAAGGATTAAGGCAATTGTATTTCACACATTTTGGTGAGAATGATATTTTTGTTTTGCGTGATACTTAAGCAATGTGTTTGCGAATGTAAGGCAACAAATGATACCATAATTTGAAAATGAAGTGAGTTATGTTCATTATTTGATATCATGCCGATGTAATAATGGTTGAACCTTTCGAGTGAAACGAAGATAAGACTCATTTCATTATACAATCGGTATAATTCAAAAAAACCAGATATTGTATTGACTGTAAACATTAAACTAAAATTATAAAATGGCATTAATTAAATCAATTTCCGGAATTCGTGGTACGATCGGAGGAAAAGTCGGAGAAGGATTAAGTCCTTTGGATGTAGTCAAGTTCTCTGCAGCTTATGGAACCTGGGCATTGCGCCGACACGAAGGTAAAAAGATTAAAGTTGTTGTTGGGCGAGACGCACGTATCTCTGGTGAAATGGTAGATAAGTTAGTAGTTGGAACCTTAATTGGATTAGGAATTGATGTAATCGAAATTGGATTAGCATCAACCCCAACAACTGAGTTTGCAGTAACAGAAGAAAAAGCCGACGGCGGTATTATTTTAACTGCAAGCCACAATCCCAAACAATGGAATGCGCTAAAGTTACTAAACGAGAAAGGGGAATTCCTGAACGATGAGGATGGAAAACTTGTTTTAAGCATTGCGGATCAGGAAGATTTCCTGTTTGCAGATGTGGATGATTTGGGTCAGATTACTTACGTAGAAGATTATACACAAAAACATATTGATCACGTTTGTCAACTGGAATTAGTTGATGTGGAGGCGATTAAAAAGGCAAATTTCTCAGTAGCTGTTGACGCTGTGAATTCGGTTGGCGGTATTGCAATTCCAGGCATGCTAAGAGCATTGGGAGTTGAAAATGTTGTAGAATTGTACTGTGAGCCAAACGGACACTTCCCACACAATCCGGAACCACTTCCTGAAAACTTAACAGCAATTGCTGATGTTATGAAAGAAGGAAAAGCAGATTTAGGTTTCGTGGTTGATCCTGATGTAGACCGATTGGCCATTGTAAACGAAGATGGAAGCATGTTTGGCGAAGAATATACACTTGTAGCTTGCGCTGATTATGTATTGGCTAATACGCCAGGCAACACGGTTTCTAACTTGTCTTCAACAAGAGCATTGAGAGATGTTACCGAAAAACATAATGGAAGCTACGAAGCTTCGGCTGTTGGAGAAGTAAACGTAGTTACACAGATGAAAGCCAACAATGCGGTAATTGGTGGAGAAGGCAATGGAGGTATCATCTACCCTGCAAGTCATTACGGACGCGATGCTTTGGTGGGCGTAGGTTTATTCCTTAGTCACCTGGCTAAAACAGGTAAAAAAGCTTCTGAATTGCGAGCATCTTATCCAAACTATTTTATATCTAAGAACAAGATCGAATTGACTCCTGAAATTGATGTTGATGCTGTTCTTGTTGCGATGAAAGAGAAATATCAACACGAAAAAGTGAATGATATTGATGGTGTTAAGATTGATTTTGCAAACGAATGGGTTCATTTGAGAAAATCGAATACCGAACCGATCATCAGAATTTATTCGGAAAGTGAAAATGAAGAAACAGCAAACAAATTGGCTGAAAAAATCATTTCCGAAATCAAAGAGATCATCAAATAAGAAAAGACAAACC
>JAOARS010000035.1 GCA_025210415.1 Marinifilum sp.
CATTATTCTTCTGCTATTTTAAGTTTACACTTCATTAAAAAATTGCGCCGTAACTCTGCTATGCCTTAATTTTTTAACTTGTCTAAACTCAAAATATTCAAAACAATTTAACGCTCATTCTAAAATAAAATTGGTATTAAATTGACACAATCTATCTTGTAACTTTCCCTGTAGGATTGGTTGCATTGGCATTATTGTTCATGTTATAAAGCGTATGATCCACTGCATCTGCTGGTACCATACCTACCAATGGTTTTAGCAAAAATGGAGCTGCACTATTATCTGGCTCAGGTTCTACAGAAATCACAACTGTTTTTCCTGCCAAATCTGTAGGGAATGTTAATCCTGATGGAGCACTCATTAAGAAATCTTCCCCTGGGAATGGAGGTCCTGCCTGACTTCCACTAAATGGAGCACTATCGTCGGCACCTGTTACGGATGTAAATTTACCTGTTGTTACAGGAACTCCGTCGATTACAGCCCAACCTTCATATTTCCATCCCGATGGTAATGTTGGTAAAGATAAACCAGCTCCTGGCCCTGCCGAAGGGTCAAGCCACCAAACACCGCTATTTTCATTGTTCCCTGCACCATCGGTCGGGGTTGCCAAAATATAACTTCCTGTTGAGCTTGAAAAATCTGAACCAATGGCTGAAGCATGCCCTACCGATAATGAAGCTTTAGCACCAGAAAAATCACCTGCAAGTATATGAACGCTTGAAGGCCCCGGATCACTATCAGGACTTGGTTCAATGGTTAAAACATAAGCTGTAGCATTATTCAAATCATCCGAATCAATCTCGAATGAAGTTTTTGATAATTTTCCTGATCCATCAACATTAAAAATACCGGCAGAAATAGCTTTTCCATTTACAATTAGCCACCCCTCGTAAGCGTAATCATCTCCCAAATCTTCTAATCCAGTTATATTAAGACTTAATTTGTCTTTTACCATCACATCATCGTCATCATTATCACATGCTGTAAAAGCAACGAATGCCAGAATTATAGCAAGAAATTTTAAACTAAATTTATTCATCATTTTAAAGTTTTTGTGAACGTGCCTACTCCTGTTTAATGTCCTTTTTCAGCTTATTCCGACACATCATTTTTTCTATTAGTTCTGATATATCAAATATACAACAGTACATTTTCGGGAAATGTGAGCCAGATCACAAAAGGTGCATTTTTTATGCTATACTATAATTTTTCGTCGATATAAATGCGAATTTCTTTTCTCGAATAATCTATTAAACCATCTTGTTTTAGTTCGTTAAACAAACGCGTTACGGTTTCTCTCTTGGTGCCAATTAAATCGGCAAAATCTTTTTGAGTATAAAAATGCCTGATAATTGTTTGCCCATTATTTTTAATGCCGTATTCTTCTGCCAAATCATTTAAAAAATCGCATAAGCGTGTTTTAACATCTTTGTGTAACAGAGCTTCGAACCTGCGCTCCATTTTCTTTATGCGAAAACCTATCAGTTTGTATACAGACAAGCCGAACTTTTCGTTCTGGCGCATTAATTCATACATATCAGGCAGTCTCATTGGGCACAATTCTGTAGGCTCAGTACATGCCAGTGCATAATCATCTCTTTTTTCTTCTCCCAGCAAAGCCTTTTCTCCAAAAATCTCTCCTTTACCCAGTATAGCCTTAACAATTTCTTCCCCTTCTTCGCTATACGATACAATTTTTACCTTGCCTTTGCTTACCATGAAAATTGCTTTGGAAGCATCATCAGGGAAATAGATGATATCTCCTTTTTTAAAACCCTCAAAATGATCATTTTGATATTGCTTTAGTTTATGAGGACAAAGAATTCGAAACAAATTTACATTCTCGAAACACCAAATTGAGTTACTCATGTTTATTTTATTTTGATTTTGTTTGCAGCCCTTCCAATTAATGAAAGGGCTGTGTTTTAATTTTATTCTAGTGATGGTGATGATGTTTTCCCGGCCCAAAATACAAGTGAGAAAATTCATGCACTGCGTTATTCAGTTTCTTAATAAATTTTAAATCAGTAGTCTGCTTGGCTTTCATGGCATAAACACAAATTTCATGCAATACTGCCAATAATTTCTGATTCTTTTTCATTTTTTCAGAGTCATCAGTCACTTTTACGCGCTGAAACATAAAATACTGAGTAGCAATTTCCTGAATTTTTCTGGCATGTTCTTCCTTGTTATTTACCCAACGAACCAACTGGTTGTAATTCACATTTTCCTCAGCCGATAATTCAACAATTTTCTTCATGCTTTTCTCAATTGTACTGATATGTTCACTCATTAATACAACACGAACAGAATCGGCATAAATACCGCAAGGAATTTCGCAATGTGCAAAACTATTTTTCTGATTACCTACTAACAAAAACAGTGCAAAAAACAATCCCAGGCTTGCTGTTTTAAATAATTTTCTCATAACAACTTTTATTTTTTAATGATTCAAAAATTCTTATTTAAAATTAATCCATTTAATGAAAAATTCAAATACTGCTTAGCATTATATTATGCCTGTAAAATGAACAAGTGTCATTTACCTGACAATTTTCAGTATCAGTCTGTTGTAAATTCATACATATAATTGAAATGGCCATGATACAGCAAAATATCACAACAACTTTTATACTAATAGGGTTAATTCTTAATTATTCAAACTCGTTTTCTCAGGCATGCTGTACAGGTGGTGCTCCTCTTTCAAGCAATTTGGGAATTCAATCCTACTCAGAAAATACTTTGGTAATCGATTTTGCTTACGATTTTAATAAAATGGATCGGCTGTTTGCAGGCAGCAACAAGTTAAACGATTCGAACAGGGAAAGAACAAGCAAAAGTGCAATGCTCAGAATAAGTTATCCCATATCCAATAAATGGGCCATTACTACTGTTCTTCCATATGTTTGGCAAAAGCAAACTGTTTTTTCAGATTTTGGCAACACTACTCAATCATCAGATGGTATTGGCGATATTGTATTGCTGGGGCAATATTCATTAGTGCAGAATACCAAAAATCAAGTTCTTATTGCAGCAGGCCCTAAATTCCCTACCGGATCAGTTTACAAAAGAGATAATGAGTTTGATATATTGTTACCGCCCGATTTGCAAGCGGGAACAGGTTCCTGGGATGGTATTGCTGCAATATCATACTCTCGCTTTGGCATATTGCGTCCAAGCTTTAGTTTGTACACGCTTTTAAGCTACCGATATAGTTTCGAAGTTGGCAGGTATGATGGTGGACAGGAATATCGTTTTGGAAACGAAACAGTTTTGAACATTGGCCTTTCGGATAGTTTTGTTATCGGAACAAAAATATGTAATGCCGGATTACAATATAAACTAAGACATACGCAAAAAGATGAAAACAATGGTAGCAATTTTCCAAATACCGGAGGCACATGGATGTACTTGGTGCCTAATGTAGACATTCAATTATCGCCCAAAATAAATTTACATGCCAATTTCGAAATTCCTGTTCACACCGACGTTGTAGGAACTCAACTGGTAACATCATACAGAGGAAATATCGGTATCAATTATAAAATCAACTTAAAATAAATAAAATGAAAACACTACTAAATAAGTTAGGCTTATTACTTCTGCTATTTACGTTCTCATGCAGTAGTTCTGGTGATGATATCACTTCTGACTCTCCACCAAACAATGATAATAATCCTCCAAGTAATCCGTCTTCCTACACCATCAACTTGATAACAGATCGTTTTGAAGGAGAAGATTTTGTTGTGATTGGTTCGGAAGGTTGGAATTTTATGGTCGCATTTAAAACAGAACTCGATGGAAATATTTTAAATTTTGAAGTGGTAAACAACGAGTTGCCAACAATAATGCAAGACAGCAACGGCAGCAAGTATAATATTTTTGGTGCCGCCATTAGTGGCCCCAATCAAGGTAAACAATTAACTCCCATGAATGCATACATAGGTTATTGGTTTTCGTGGGGAGCATTTTTTCCTGGCCTGGAGATTTTTGAAAGTACTGCTCCCCTACAAAATGCAGGATCGTCTGTTTCAGGATCGAACGGATGGTTAATCCCTCATGATGAAGTATTTGTTGGTGCACTAAGAGATGCAATTCCTGCAATTGATAATCCGGATTTGGTTGCTCCAAATGCAGATGGAATTATAGCATCATTAAATAAAAAAGAATTGCTTGTGGTAACCTGTATCGATAATGAATACAGAGCATACCCTCACGCAATTTTAAATTGGCATGAAATTGTTAATGATGAGTTTAATGGCAATTACTTCTCTGTTGTTTATTGTCCGTTAACCGGAACAGCTACCGTTTGGGATCGATTTATTAATGGTGAACCTACAACATTTGGAGTTTCCGGTTTTCTATACAATAGCAATTTGGTTCCTTACGATCGAAAAACGTCTTCCAATTGGAGTCAAATGCTACAAGAATGTGTACAAGGAGATCTTATAGAATCAAAAACAAATAATCTTTTTGTTCTGGAAACTTCAATTGAAACCTGGAAAGAAATTACAACAGCAAGTAAAATTTTATCTACAAAAACTGGTTTTAGCAGAGATTATAACAGATATCCTTACGGAAGTTATATTACAAATACATCTGTTAATTTCCCCATTAATTTTACTGATAACAGGTTGCATCCTAAAGAGCGTGTTTTAGGAGTTATAGTAAATGAAAAAGCAAAAGCATATCGATTTGAATCTTTTAAATAATGAGAAATAAAGTAATACGTGTAATAATTGGAGGAACTGTAGCAAGTGCAATACTAACCAGCCTGCTATATGGGTTTGTTTTTACAAGTTATCTTGCTGAGGAGCTTGCTATCCCTTGGACAAGTTTTCGCAATCAGATATTCATGATAGACTGGACTTGTTTGTTCTTCGCCTCATTTGCTGCAGCTCTTCTTGTTGGTTTTATCACACCAGGTTTTAATGCCGCAAAAGGCATTGTAATTGGCGGCACAACAGGTTTATTGCTAATTTTAATAGGAAGCTTTACTGGTGTTCCATTTATCGGCACTGGTTATTATTTGCTTTGTTATTTAATTTGGGGATGGATTTTAGGGATAATAATTCACAAAAGAAATCAGTTAATTATAAGGCAGTTTTAATAACCTGATTTCGATTAAAAATATTGTCACAGTTTGCACTGATTTTGAGTAGAAATTTTCTCAATTTTTCGAAGGTATATCGGGATATTTCGAGGGGATTTGAGGAAATTTATGCCAAAAGCAGGCTAATTCTTTGAAAAAATCATCTTCATACAATCTTCTCTTTAAAAACACATCAAAATATCCCGATATTCTTTCTGAGTTTTTAAAGCTAATCTTAAATAAATCTGTTGTTCTGTGATAGATATTTTTAAGCGAACTCTGGTTACTATTTAATGCGAATTAAATGTACGC
>JAOARS010000408.1 GCA_025210415.1 Marinifilum sp.
CCCCAGTATTCAGGATTTGATAGCCGGCAAGTTCAAACACCCTGAAAAACCGATCATAGCACCTGACAACATCCATACTTTCCACCGGGCTGTCAACCCTTCTGTAACCCAGGGGCACGATGGTAAATTCTACATGATGTTTAAATCCTATTCAACCCGAAGTGGGCGCAAGGGACACATGACCCATTGGATTGCCAAATCCGATTCTCCTGACGGACCTTTTGTGCTGGCCGGAAACGTTTTTGAAGATGCCAAATATGCTGCCGAGGACCCCTATTTTTGGTACGACAAAAACAGAAACAGGTATTATGCCATTATCAAAAATTGGTCGAAGGACAATGTGCTGGCCCCTCAATTTGGGGCATTGGCCCTTATTACTTCCGAAAAGGGTATAAATGGATGGAGGCCGGCAAAAAATCGCCTGGTAAGCTTAAAGGAATATTACACTAGCGATGGAGAAAAAGTGGAGCTGAATAATATTGAGCGCCCACAATTACTTTTTAACGAAAAGGGAGAAATAGAGTGCTTATATACAGCAGCAAAATATAAAACCAATAAACAAGATGGCCCATATCAAGGAAAACGGGCATCTGTTAACTTACAATTCTTATTAAACCAATAACTATGTATTTTAAATTATTTATTCCAATACTATGTGTATTAATGTTTAGTTGTTCTCACGGCAACAAACAACAAGCACCTGCCAAGCCCAACGTGGTTATATTCTTTTTAGATGATTCAGGATGGGGCGATTTTTCCCCTTTCGGATCACCGGAGTACCCAACACCCAATGTTCAAAAGTTGGCCGATGAAGGGTGCCGGTACACCAATTTTTATGTACCCCAAGCCATCTGTTCAGCTTCGCGTTCGGCTTTGTTAACCGGATGTTACCCGGGAAGAACGAAGATGTTTGGCGCACATGGCCCCAATGCCAGGGGCGTTGACCCGCAATTTGCAACCATGGGCGAAATGTTTCAGGCCGGAGGGTACCGTACGGCTATTTTTGGCAAATGGCACATAGGCGACCAGGCAGAAACCAGGCCGGCTGCACGCGGGTTTGATGAGTCGGCAGGCTTAATGTACTCCAACGATATGTGGGAGCACCATGCTACCAACCCTGAGTATTGGGGGCAGTGGCCATTGAGCTATTGGAAAAATAATGAGATAACAATTGATAAGGTGCAACCGGAGCATCAAAAAATGTTGACCACATGGGCTGCCAAGGAATCGGTAGATTTTATTGAGCGTAACAAAGAAAACCCGTTCTTCCTGTATGTCCCGTTTTCAATGCCGCACGTACCTCTCTTCTGTAGCGAAAAATTCGAAGGGAAATCAGGGCAAGGGCTATATGCCGATGTAATGATGGAACTGGACTGGGCCATTGGCGAAGTACTCAATAAAATTAAAGAAACCGGTAACGAGGAAAATACAATCGTTGTTTTCTCATCAGATAACGGACCGTGGGCAGTTTATGGCGAACATGCCGGTGTAACACCGTTTAGAGAAGCCAAAGCGACATCATTCGATGGCGGATTAAAGTCAGCATGTCTAATCAAATACCCTCCTTTGATAGAAAAAGGCAGTACGGTATCCAAACTGATCTGTTCGATTGATCTGTTGCCTACCTTGTCAAATTTAACAGGCGTGGCCCTTCCTGCAAATGAAATTGACGGTCAAAATATTGCCCCAATCATATTAGGTGATAAAAAAGCGGCCAATCCCCACCAATACTATGCCATCTCAAAAAGCAATAAATTCGAAAGTGTAATAAGTGGTGATGGCAAATGGAAACTGCATATGCCCCATGCTTACCATACTATTATTGAGGGCGGTAAAGATGGACAGGCCGGCGTTCAGGAAAATCGTAAAATAGAATTGTCGCTGTTTAACCTGGTGGACGATCCCTATGAAAAAACAAATGTAGCGGATAAACATCCCGACATAGTATCGCATTTGAAAGCGATTGCAGAAAAGCACAAGGCAAAGTTTTATGCCAAAAAAGAAAAACCATAACACGATTGACATGAATATGTTCAAAATAACCAGGTATTTTACCGTTTTGTTCTTAACACTATTTGCTCTTGCATTAAAAGCCCAGGTACAGGACAAACCCAACTTTTTGGTGATTATTACCGATGACCAGACCTATGAATCCATAGGCGCTGTCAACAACCACGAGATACACACCCCTAATTTGGACAGGTTGGTCGACCAGGGGGCCATGTTTTCACATTGTTTTAATCAAGGATCCTGGTCTGGGGCGGTATGCATTGCCAGCCGCACCATGCTACATACCGGGCAAACGGTTTTTAACGCCCCTTGCAACCAGGCCTACCTGCCTCGCCGCGATAAGAATTTTGACCAGCAAGAAACAGAAGTGCCCCTTTGGGGCCAGGTGTTTAAAGACAACGGCTATAAAACATTTATGACTGGCAAATGGCACAACTCGGATTATTCTGCCTTAAAAAGCTTTGAAAACGCTAAATCGATTGGAAAAGGCATGTATAGCTCTTTTGATGATAAACGAAGTACTAAAAAGGCCTATAACCGGGAGTCAACAGAATCAGAATGGAACCCTTGGGATAAAAAGATGACCGGGCACTGGACGCCTACGGTTAAAGATATCATTGCTGATGAAGAGGGCAACAAGCTTATTGGTAAGCCATATACCGTGTATGAGCACACATCCGAACTGTTTTCTAACAATGCTATTGATTATTTGCAAAGTGAGATAAAAGGGGATGACCAGCCATTTTTTATGTATGTATCTTTTAATGCACCACACGATCCCCGCCAGTCGCCTAAAGAATATGTAGATATGTATCCGATGGATAGTGTTCAAATGCCATTGAACTATCTGCCCGAACACCCTTTTGATCAAGGCGACCATAAAGTGCGTGATGAAAAATTGGCCCCTTTTCCCCGTACAAAAGAGGCTGTGCAGCTCCATAGGCGCGAGTATTATGCCATCATTTCTCATTTCGATAAGCAGTTGGGCCGTATACTGAAAGCTTTGGAAACATCAGGAAGAAAAGACAATACTTACATTATTTTCACCTCAGACCATGGATTGGCCGTTGGGCAGCATGGATTGATGGGTAAGCAAAACCAATACGACCATAGCGTGCGGATGCCACTGATTATTACCGGCCCGGGGATTAAAAAAGGCAAGAAAATAGATCAAATGGTATATATGCAAAGTATCTATGCCACAACTTGTGACCTGGCCAATATTGATATTCCGTCTACAGTTCAGTTTAATAGCCTGGAACCTTTGCTCAATGAAAATGAGGAGAAGAAAGACAGGTACAAGGGCGAGGAATATATTTTTGGCTGTTATAAAAAATTCCAGCGTATGGTACGTTCAAAAGATTATAAATTAATTATTTATCCGCAGGTGGGCCGCTACCAATTGTTCGACTTAAATACTGACCCACACGAGATAAACAATCTTTATGGTCAAAAGAAATACCGGAAAATTCAAAATAAATTAACAGAGAAACTAATAAAAAAACAAAAAGAACTAAATGATCAGCTTATACTTAAATAATTACCCGGTTTTGTTTAGGAACTTCGTTGTTGCCTTACTAATGACCATTGTAAGTAGTGCTACAGCACAGCATTATACAAAAACCGACCATCCCAATGTGGTATTAATAATGGCCGATGATTTGGGTTGGGGTGATGTGGGTTTTAATGGTAACAAAATAATTAAAACGCCATACCTGGATCAAATGGCTAAAGACGGCATACAATTTAATCGTTTTTATTCTGCATCAGCCGTTTGTTCCCCTACCAGGGCCAGTGTATTAACCGGGCGAAACCCGTACCGAACAGGTGTGTTTTTTGCCAACGAGGGCATATTAAGAGAAGAGGAAGTAACACTGCCTGAACTATTGGCAGAACAAGGCTACGAAACAGGTCATTTTGGCAAATGGCACCTGGGTACCTTAACCTGCACCGAAAAAGATGCCAACAGGGGAAAACCGGGTAATATGAAAGAATATAACCCACCCGGAAAGCATGGGTATAACGAGGCCTTTGTTACAGAATCAAAAGTGCCCACATGGGACCCTATGAAGATGCCGAAGGATAAAAAAAAGCAGAAAGGCAATGGGTGGAAAAGTATTGAGCAAGGGGAAGCCTTTGCCCATTTCGGCACGCATTATTGGGATATCAACGGAAACAAAGTGGCCGATAACCTAAACGGCGACGATAGCCGTGTAATTATGGACCGTGTGCTTCCTTTTATTAATAAAAGTGTTGAGCAAGAGAAACCTTTTTTAGCGGTGATATGGTTTCATACACCACATAAACCATGTGTTGCCGGACCCGGATATAGGGCGATGTATAAAGGGCATGATCCGCAATTTCAAAATTATGCAGGTTGTATTACAGCCATGGACGAGCAGGTTGGCCGATTAAGAACATACCTTAAAAAATTGGGCTGCGACAAGAATACCATGATTTGGTTTTGCAGTGACAATGGTCCTGAAAACGGTGTAGGCGAAACAGGAGGTTTTAAAAAGAGAAAAAGAAGCTTGTATGAAGGGGGAGTGCGCGTGCCGGGCATTATGGTGTGGCCCAAGGTGGTTAAGTCACATGTTGTTACTAACTACCCGGCAGTAACATCGGATTACCTGCCTACCATTGTTGATGTGCTTGGGATCAACAAAGAGAAAGTACCATATGCTTTGGATGGAAAGAGCTTGTTGCCTTTGATTAAAGGAGAGGAAAGCCAACGGAAAGAGCCTATTGTATTTTGCATCAAAAATCAGGCAAGTATTTGTACCGATAGTTTGAAACTGTATATAAAAGGTGAAACATGCCAATTATATAAAATTGTTAAAGATTCCCTTGAAACCCGGCCACTAAAAGATACAGCCAATGTGTTCCACTTAAAACGGGAAATGCAAGCTAAAATCAATGCTTTCAGGGAGAGTTTTGAAGGGGAAGAATATGAGGGCAAATCGTATAATAAGTTACAACAAAAGTGGCATGAACCACTAAAGCAGCAATTAGCGAATTAATTTTTAAGGATGGAAATGCCCAGGTACCTAACAAAATGATGAGATGAACTAAACAAAAAATGAAATGAACAAATATTTGATATTGTTGGCACTCGCATTTTTATTAATGTCGTGTGTGTCAAAAGATAACAAACCAAATGTTGTTTTTGTTATGAGCGACGACCATGCCTATCAGGCAATCAGTGCCTATGGGGGAACATTGAACCACACACCAAATATCGACAGGCTGGCGCAAGATGGGGCTCTTTTTACAAGAGCAACCGTTACCAATTCAATCTGTAGCCCAAGCAGGGCAGTGATGCTTACCGGCAAGCATAGTTTTGTAAACGGAAGACTGGCCAATAGCGGTTCGTTCGATTGGGGGCAGGACAATGTAGCAAAACAATTTAAGGCGGCTGGTTATCAAACAGCCATGATTGGCAAAATACATCTGCCGGGTTTGCCACAGGGGTTTGACCACTTTAGTGTTTTGGAAGGACAGGGAAAATATTATAACCCTGATTTTATTCAGGAAGGCGGAAAAAAGAAGCGATACAAAGGATACTGTGCACATGTAATATGGGATCAGGTTAAAGAGTGGCTGGATACAAGAGAAGAAGAAAAACCATTTTTTCTGATGTACCACCCCAAAGCCCCTCACCGCACATGGATGCCGGAACCCAGGTACTTTGATTTGTTTGAGGACAAGGAATTTGAACTACCGGCATCATTTTATGATGATTATAAAAACAGGCCATCGGCAGCAAAGCAAAAAATGAGTATCGTAGAGGATATGGATTTGTGTTACGACCTAAAGATGCTCGACAAAGAAGGAGAGATTAAAAGCCGCTACCGTAGAAATGCGCAAAACCTTTATAATCGAATGGACGATAAGCAAAAGGCTGCTTGGGATAAGCATTACGAACCACTCATTAAAGAATTTAAACAGACGATGCCGAAAGGAAAGGAGCTTGCCCAATGGAAATATAACCGTTACATGCGCGATTATTTGAGCTCTATTCAATCGGTAGACGATGGCGTTGGTAAACTTCTGGATTACCTGGAAGAAAATAACCTGGATGAAAACACCATTGTAGTGTATACATCCGACCAGGGATTTTATTTGGGAGAACATGGCTGGTTCGATAAACGATTTATGTACGAGCAATCGTTTAGGACACCTTTGTTAATGAAATATCCAAAAGAAATAAAACCAGGCACCACAATTGATGCTTTGGTTCAAAACCTGGATTTTGCCTCAACATTTATGGATTTTGCAGGAATTGATATACCGTCGGATATCCAGGGAGAATCATTTCGTAAGCTGGTGAACAATACCGATACAACATGGCGCGATTTTGCCTACTATACGTTCTATGAATACCCTGGCGAACACAACGTCAATCGCCATTACGGTATCACAACAAAAAGGTATAAGTTAATTCATTTCTATTACGATGAGGATAACTGGGAGCTGTATGATTTAAAAGAGGACCCACAAGAAATCAATAACCTATACGATCACGAGGATTATCAGGGCATTCGCACAATGATGCATCAAAAACTAGATGACGTTAGAGCAAAGTATGGTGATAGTGATGACTTAAACCAGGAGTTTCTGCAAAAAACTTTAGAGGCTATTGAAGTACGAAAGAAAAAGAAAAAACAAACACAATAGAGGTAGATAAGTTGTGAGTGCAAAAAAACTTAGGCATTACTGCAAAAATAATACATTAAATCAGATACTCTAACTTAGATAGAACTAAAATGAATACGACTGGATTAATACTTTTTTTGTCTTTGTTGATAACCTTACTTACAGGAGTACAAGAAAAAAAAGATTACTTAGAAGAGTCCGAAACAGAATATGAGGAACGCATGCAATGGTTTATTGATGCAAAATATGGAATGTTTATTCATTTTGGATTATACAGTCAACTAGGAGGTGTTTGGAAAAATGATACAATAGATGGCTATGCTGAATGGATACAAGCCAGGGCTGATATTGTAGCACAGGAATATACAATGCTCACACACACTTTTAACCCAAAAGATTTTGATGCAAATAAGATTGTTTCATTAGCAAAAAAGGCTGGTATGAAATATATAATTATTACCACCAAGCATCATGAGGGATTTTGTCTTTGGGACAGTAAGTACACTAATTTCGATGTTGCCAATACTCCATTTAAGCGAGATATTCTTGCAGAACTTAGTAAAGCTTGCCGCGCTAATGGAATTAGGTTTGGTACCTATTATAGTATTATAGATTGGCATCATGAAAGCCAGCAGCGCAATGCAACTGGAGAAAATTGGTGGACGAGATGGGGGCATGTTCAGATGAAAGTCGGTCAAAAATCACAATATATTAAATACATGAAACACCAAATTAAAGAACTTGTTGAAAATTATGATACTGATATATTGTGGTTCGATGGTGATTGGGTTGACTGGTGGAGTAATGATACTGGAGTTGATTTGTATAATTATATCAGAGGCTTAAAACCTAATATTATTATTAACAATAGGGTTGCTAAACGTCATTTATTTAAAAAGGACTTTGGGACTCCGGAACAAGAACATCTAAAGGAAAAAGTGGATTATGAATGGGAAGCGTGTTATACTTTAAATAAATCATGGGGATTTAAACTGAATGACCATAAATGGAAATCTCCTGAAACAGTTTATAACAAGATGAAGGAAATCAATAGTAATGGTGGTAATTTATTATTGAATATAGGCCCCGATGGCAATGGTAATGTGCCATCAAAATCGGTTGAAATTTTGATAGAAGTTGGTAATATGCTTAATAAATAAGGATTAATTCGAATCAAGGGTTGAAAATATAGTTTAAAAAACAATAGAAAGGTTTATTTAGGAATTCTTCCCTTTTAGAGCCTGTCCCGAGAATCGGGAGAAGATGGCGACAGCCAGAAGGGTGTATTTTTGATTATATTGTTCTTATTTCACCCTTTTCC
>JAOARS010000409.1 GCA_025210415.1 Marinifilum sp.
GCGTTAAATTGTTTTGAATATTTTGAGTTTAGACAAGTTAAAAAATTAAGGCATAGCAGAGTTACGGCGCAATTTTTTAATGAAGTGTAAACTTAAAATAGCAGAAGAATAATGCTCATTTCAATGTAATATTGGTATAAATATCTAAAACTCATACCCGGGAATTTGAAACTCTAGAAAACACCGGTTTATACCAAACGATAACTTTATAGTTAAAATGGTATAACATTAGAAAGAATATACTTGTCTTTTTCATGATATTTTCAACTCTTGATTCGCATTTCAGGTTTAAATTTTCGCAGTGGTATCATGCCATCCCAAAATTCAATTGGGATTAAAACTCAATAATGAGCGTAGTAAAATTAGTGAGTAATTTTAAATACGAATCGGTATTGCTCGATGTAAAACCGTACATTATTTTGTCCGATATCGAACAAGAAAATATTTTATCAGTATTGTTATGTGTTGGTATTGTATTGTTTAGGAGTTTTGGCACTATCTCTGAATATACGTGATAGAATGTTGATGACAGATGTTCAGATTTTACAAACAGGCTACATGCTTTAGTGCAAATATCGAAACAAAGATTGGGGTAAAATAACGAAGAGATGTAACCATTAAGTTGTTGATGTAGTCTAATTTATAAACCCACTAACTAATTTATAGAAGTATTATGAGAGAGAAATTGCTAATAAGCATTTTGTTGTTGCTAAGTTTTGCTGTTTATGCCGAAACAAAAATGGTTGCAGGAGATAAAAATGGTTCATTAACCGGGATGATTATCGATGAAAAAACCAATGAACCCTTACCGTATGTAAATGTTATAATTCGTGATGTCAATCAGAAAATATTAACCGGAGGAATAACCGATGCCAACGGAAAATTTGTTATCAAGAAAATACCCAAAGGAAAGAATTTTGTAGAGATACAATACATGGGATACAAACCATATCAAAAACAACTGAATTTTTCATCTAAAACATCGGCTCATAAATTAGGAACAGTTCGCCTGGAAGAAGATACCGAGTTACTGGGCGAAGTAACGGTTAGAGCTGAATTATCGACCATAACTCAGAAAGTAGACAGAAAAGTTGTAAATGTAGGCAAAGACCTTACCGCAGCAGGAGCCACCGCATCGGAAGTTTTAAATAATGTACAATCGGTAAGTGTAGATAGTCAAACCGGAGAAGTTAGCTTAAGAGGTAACGAAAATGTGAGAATTTTGGTGGATGGGAAACCTACCAATATTAGCCCGTCCCAGTTGTTGCAACAAATTCCGTCAACTTCAATTAAAAGTATTGAACTGATTACAAATCCTTCGGCCAAATACAATCCCGAAGGAATGAGTGGAATTATCAATATCGTTTTAAACAAGAATGTCAATATTGGTTTTAACGGGAATGTAAACATGGGTGTAACTCGTGGTAAAAATACCCGTTCGAATGGTTCGTTAGATATGAACTACAAAACCGGAGCGGTAAATTTTTTCTTGAATTTTGGAGCTAACGGAGGAAAGAGAAATAATTACGGAGATGTGTTTAGGCCATCGGTAAATAAGCAAGGACAAGTGGTTTTGCCCAATGATATCTTTCAGGATTTTGAATTCAACAGCGATAACAATTCTAAACTGTTAAAAGTAGGGGCCGATATTTATTTGAATGAGAAAAATACACTGTCTTTTTATACAACGCAGAACTTTTTTGATGGATTGACCGAAGGAACAACCAAGATTTATAGAGATGATGTTTTGGATAATCATACTACATTCAGATCGGAATCAGACAATACAACGGGAACCTATAATCTGAATTACAAAGTTGATTTTGAAAAAGAAGGCCATAATTTGGAGTTTGAAGCTACGTATAGTGATAGTGATGCCCCTGAGGATGCGATTAGCAAACAATTATTGAATGCAAATGATCTTACATCAAATTATACCGATGATGTTGAAAATGCATACAACAATACTCTTTTAAACTTGGATTATACCAATCCCTTATCGGAAAATACAAAATTAGAGCTAGGGCTTGAACTAAGAATTAACAATACCGATAATTCCAGAATTACGAATCAGCATGATTTTGTTTACGATGATATGGGAAACAGAATTCCTGATGGTGATTGGTTCGAAACTGAGCAAGAACCTAACTCTGCATTTGCTTACGACAGAAATATCTATTCCGGATATGTCAATCTAAATCATAAAATGGATCGATTTACCGTGCAATTGGGTGCCAGGTTTGAGCAATATGAGGTAGATGGAGAATTTATGAAAGGAGACGAAACAGCCAAATATACCGACAGTCGTTTTACGATTTATCCATCTGCATTTTTCACCTATAATGTTGGCGAAAGAAATCAGTTACAGTTAAGTTATAGCCGAAGAGTAGATCGTCCATCCATTAAACAGGTAAACCCAATTCGGGAATGGAGTACACCTTTGATTAGTTCGGTTGGAAATCCAAATCTTGATCCGCAGT
This sequence comes from Marinifilum sp., assembly GCA_025210415.1. Taxonomy (GTDB): domain Bacteria; phylum Bacteroidota; class Bacteroidia; order Bacteroidales; family Marinifilaceae; genus Marinifilum. The sequence continues at coordinate 2,481 of JAOARS010000409.1, forward strand.
TTACAAATTCCTTCGAATTTAATTACGTAAAGGGCTTGAAAAAAGGATCGCTTACTTTTGGTGTATTTTACAGAAGGGTAACCGATAATATTTCAAGAGTGCTGAATAAGGATCTTTTTGATGAGGAAAAGGTTGAGTTGTCGTATTTCAATACCGATAGCAACGATCGTTATGGATTTGAATTATCGGCCAATTACAGGTGGGCCAAATGGTGGTCGATGAGTGCAAGCTCTGATTTGTATGTGCAGAAAGAGACAGGTGTATCGAATGGAGAAAATCTTGAGATTACGAACAATTCCTTTAATGTGCGTGTATCCAATAGTTTTACTGCTACTAAAAAATTAAGATTTCAGTTGTTTGCAATGTACCGTGGTGGTGGAGAAAATTTACAATTTGAAGTGGATCCAATGTGGATGATTAATACAGGAGCAAGTTATACAATTTTAAAGGGCAAAGGAACCTTAACCTTTAGAGTAAACGATATTTTTAAAGGAATGCAGTTCAAATTTAATTCGCAAGTGCCATATTACCAGTATGGAGATTTCCATTGGGAAAGCAGAACTGCATACCTGGGATTCTCATATAGATTTGGAAAAGGAAAAAACAAAGCCAAGCAGCGGAAACGTAGAGATAATCGTGAAACGAAAGGTAGTGGCGGCTTTATTTAAACCTGACAACAACTACATACAATTGGTTTAATTGCACCTCCCTGTTCTGTAAAGAATAGGGAGTGTTTTTTGCCAGTAGTGAAATTATTTAACGTGAGTTTGATGTAAGAAATTGACTGAAGATTTTAATTGACTGATTGTTATATTAAATTTAATCAAAAGTATCGAGACACAAGACATTGGAAGAACCAATCTTTCGTATCCCGACTAAAGCTCGGGTTACGAATAAATCCACAATAAAAAACCTAAATTGTTTTTCCCGATTGTACCAAAAACAGCATTTTAAAAGCTTTTTATTGTTGAAGCTCTCACTAAAGTGAGGGTATCAATTGTGAAACCACAATATAGAAAATGCAGTTTTGTTCTCAACAACTGAGAGCATCACTTGGAGTGATACCCTCAGGGCACCTGTATTTCGTATCCCGACTAAAGTTCGGGTTACGAATAAATCCACAATGCAATGCACAATAAAAAATCTAAACTGTTTTTGCCCAATTGCGCCAAAAACAGCATTTTAAAAGCTTTTTATTGTTGATGCTCTCACTAAAGTGAGGGTATCAATTGTAAACCGCAATACAGAAAATACAGTTTTGTTTTCATCAACTGAGAGCATCACTTGGAGTGATACC
>JAOARS010000410.1 GCA_025210415.1 Marinifilum sp.
CAGGAACTTTTGCTGCTTGGAAAGATATCATGGTAAAAAAATTAGCTACGCGTTTATAATTGTTAAAAAATCTTACAATAGACTAGCTGTAATTGATATTTGAAGAATAAGTTTTAATTTTAATCCGGCAAATTTGTTTTCGGATAAATTCGAAAATATCAGAAATTAAAAAACAGGTTTTGAAGAAATTAGATCTTTATATTATCCGAAAGTTTTTGGGAACTTTCTTTTTTGCGATTGTTCTAATTATTAGTATTTCGGTTATTTTCGATTTTTCGGAACATATCGATGAATTTATAGATAAGGAAGCACCATTAAGGGCAATTCTTTTTGATTACTATCTGAATTTTATACCCTATTTTGCAAACTTGTTTAGTGCATTGTTCACATTTATTGCAGTAATATTTTTTACTTCGAAAATGGCTTATAATACCGAAATTATTGCCATTTTAAGTAGTGGGATTAGCTTTAGAAGAATGATGTTCCCATATTTTATTGCAGCATTAATTATTGGAGTTTTTTCGTTTGCACTAAGTAATTTTATTATTCCGCCGGCAAATGCAAAACGGATAGATTTTAACGAAACTTACATTAAAAAAAGATATATTAATAAGGATAGAAATATTCATCGCCAAATAGAACCAGGGGTGTTTATTTACATGCATAACTGGGAAACTTCCAGTAATACAGGATATCGATTTGCTTTAGAGAAGTTTGAAGGAAAAGAACTAAAATCGAAGTTAACGGCGAGAAATATCAAATGGAATAAAGAAGATGAAAAATGGACCATTAATGACTATTTTATTAGGAATTATGATGGTGAAAAAGAAAGTTTTGAACACGGTAAAAAGATAGATACAACTTTAAATTTTGGGCCAAAGGAATTTGGGCGTAAGAAATATTTGGTTGAGGCAATGGACTATAATGAGTTGAACGATTATATCGATCAGCAAACTTTGAGAGGCGATAGCAATATTAATGCTTATAAAATCGAGAAATATAAAAGAATGGCTAATCCATTTTCAACTTTCATACTTACTTTAATTGGTGCGTCACTTGCATCACGTAAGATTCGTGGAGGAATGGGGCTTCATTTGGGAATTGGACTATTGTTAAGTTTCTCGTTTATACTATTCTTACAAATTTCGGTTGTTTTTGCTACAAATGGTAGCATGAATCCAATGTTGGCCGTTTGGTTACCGAATATTGTATTTACATGTGTTGCTTTGTATTTGTATCGAATTGCTCCTAAATAGAACTATTCTAAATAGTTTTTGAAGAAAAGTTTTGATTATCAGGCTAAAGAGTTTATTTTATATGGCTGGAACACTAAGCTAGTAAACGCCAGAATTTTTTTCTAGCGTAAAAATTACTAACGTTGTAGCTTGGAATTTCATGTTTTATTGAAATTCAACATATATAGAAATATATATTTTCTAACTAAATGTACAGATTATGTCATTGAAACGAAACATTCTTGATCTTAGAAAGAGAAAAGAAAAAGTGCTTCAAGGTGGCGGTGAAAAAGCTATCCAGAAGCAAGTTGCGATGGGAAAGTTGACTGCAAGAGAAAGGGTAACATCAATTTTAGATGAAGATTCTTTTCATGAATACGATATGTTTGTTGAGCATGAGGCTCGCGACTTCGGTATGGAAAAGAAACAACTTCATGGTGATGGTGTTATTATAGGAACAGGAACTATCTACGGTGAGCCGGTGTGTATTTTTGCGCAGGATTTTACAGTAGCTGGTGGTTCTCTAGGTCTTATGCATGCACGTAAAATTACAAAAATCATGGATCATGCATTAAAAATGCGTGTGCCTTTGATTGGTATTAATGATTCGGGTGGAGCTCGTATTCAAGAAGGTGTTAACTCGCTTGCTGGATATGGAGAGATCTTTTTCCGTAATACATTAGCATCAGGTGTAATCCCTCAATTATCAGTTATTCTTGGTCCTTGTGCTGGTGGAGCTGTTTATTCTCCTGCGCTTACCGACTTCGTATTTGTGGTAGAAAACATTTCGAAAATGTTTATTACCGGCCCTGAGGTAATTAAAACTGTATTGGGTGAAGAAATTAGTATGGAAGAACTGGGTGGAGCTAGAGTTCATAGCGAAATCACAGGTAATGCTCATTTCTATGCTCAAAGCGAGTACGAATGCTTCGAACAAATTAAGAAGCTACTTACCTTCATTCCTTGGCACAATGCGAAGAAAGCAAAAGCTTTCCCACCAAAACCTCCAAAACCAGAGTACAAAATTGAGGAAATTGTTCCCGTTGATCCGACACAGCCATACGATATCCGTAACGTAATCAGAGCAATTGCTGATGATTCAGATTTCTTTGAAATTATGGAGAATTTCGCAAGAAATATCGTTATTGGTTTCGGTAGAATGAATGGTGAAACAGTTGGTTTTGTTGCTAATCAGCCTATGGTATTGGCTGGTGTATTGGATTGTGATTCTTCAGATAAAGCAGCTCGTTTTATCCGTTACTGCGATTCATTTAATATTCCAATTGTTACTCTTGAAGATATGCCAGGTTACTTGCCAGGTGTTGATCAGGAGCACATGGGAGTTATTCGTCATGGAGCTAAAATTCTTTATGCATACTCAGAAGCAACTGTGCCTAAAATTACAGTAATTATCCGTAAAGCTTACGGTGGAGGTTATATTGCAATGAACTCTCGTCATATGAAGGCGGATTTCATGTTTGCATGGCCAACTGCTGAGATTGCGGTAATGGGACCTGAAGGAGCAGCTAACATTATCTTCCGTAAGGAAATTATGAATGCTGAAGATCCTGAAGCAATGCGTAAAGAAAAAGTTGCTGAATATAAAGAGAAGTTCGCTAACCCGTATGTTGCAGCGGCTAAAGGTTATATCGATACTGTTATTGAGCCTGAAGAGACTCGTAGTATGTTATTACACTCTATTGAGGTGTCAAATAATAAAGTTGATAGAAGACCTGCTAAGAAGCACGGTATTCCTCCATTCTAAAAATTATTCATTATGGAAAATTTAAAAGAATTCAACGTTGATGGTACTGTGTACACAACAGAACTAACCCAAAAGTTTGAAAGCAGAAAAAAATGGGAGAGACCAAATCCTAATAACATCATGTCTTTCATTCCGGGAACAATTGTTGAGATTTTTGTTAAAGAAGGGCAGGAAGTGAAAGCTGGAGAAAGTTTAATGATTCTTGAAGCTATGAAGATGAAGAATCTGATCGAAATGCCTTTCGACGGTGTTATTAAAAAGATTCATGTTGAAGAAGGAGTAAAAGTACCTAACAAAACGTTAATGTTAGAAATTGAGTAATCTTTCTGATATGAAGATATAGAAGGGAATATCCGTTGTGGATATTCCCTTTTTTTTGCTAGTTAATGTACAATCTTTTTATCTGGAATTAATTTTGCCTCGAAAGTAGCCGATTTTACCTTTTCGGAGTCAATCCTTACCAGCTTAGGAATCAATTTTCCTTGCAAAGTAGTTGACTTTACCGATAAAGTAGTTCATTTTGGGCTCTAAGTGTGCATTCTACCAGCAAAACCTATAGTTTTCCTGTCCAGATAAAGTGTTTTTTCCAACTTGCTGACATTCTTGCTTCCTCTTTAAAAATTCCAAACATGCTTGAGCCACTACCCGACATGGCAGCATAAATGGCACCAGATTCATAAAGTTCATCTTTCAGGTTTTTAAGTTCCGAATGATTCGGGAAGATGCTTTCTTCAAAATCATTAATAATGTTGTCTTTCCAATCGTTTAATGGCAGGCGAATAAGTTCTTTTAGTGATTTTTGAGGTTTCTTAGGCGATATACCGGAATATGCTTCAGGTGTACTAACATGAATATCAGGTTTAATTAATACAATGTGATATCCACTTAAATCGAGATGAATAGGAGAGAAAATTTCTCCTTTACCCTCTGCGAAAACTGGTTGATTCTTAATGAAAAAAGGACAATCGCTACCAATTTGAATGGCAAACTCTTCCATTTGTTGGAAACTTAATCCTAGTTTGTAGAAATCGTTCAGCATTTTTATCATGTAAGCAGCATCTGCCGATCCACCACCAAGCCCTGCACCAAATGGTATGTTTTTGTGCAGATGAATGGCTGTTGAAGGAATTTCTAAATTTGATTTAATCAATTCGAATGCTTTAACTACAATATTCTGTGAAGAATCAATATCAATTGGAATTCCTGATGAAGAGAATTCGTATTGCTCTGGTGAATCATTCTCAGCTATTTCCAATGCATCGCAAAGCGGAATTGGATAAAAAACTGTCTCTATATTATGAAATCCATCAGGCCTTTTTTCTATTACGTTAAGGCCCAGGTTTATTTTGGCATTTGGAAAGCAAAGCATATTTAGTGTTCTTGATAAATAAGCCTTAAAAATACTCGTTTTAAAGAGCAAAAAAAATCAAATTATAGCATTTTAATTTTCTATCTTTATCTTTGCATTCTCAAATTTTTCGACACAAATTTGAATGAGTACGTGATAGAGAGATGGTGTTGAAATATGAAGAATTAAATATTTAAAAGGTATATGGCTGGAGCAAACAACTATAAGAATCAATCGAAAAATAAAATTGATCTGGAATACGGAAAAGTACCGCCACAGGCAGTCGAATTGGAAGAGGCTGTGTTGGGTGCTTTAATGTTGGAAAAAGATGCAATTATATCGGTTGGAGATTTGCTGAAAGCCGATTCCTTTTACAAGGATGCTCACCAGAAGATTTATAAGGCAATTATGAATCTTTCTACCAAAGAGGAGCCGATTGATATTTTAACTGTTACTGAGGAGTTGAAAAGAGAAGGAACTTTGGATGATGTTGGTGGACCTTTTTACATTACACAGCTTACAAACCGTGTTGCTTCTGCTGCTCATATCGAGTTTCATGCTCGAATTATTGCGCAAAAACATATTCAGCGTGAATTAATACGTGTTTCGTCTGATATCCAAAATCAGGCATTCGATGATAGTATTGATGTTGCCGATTTGCTTGATAAAGCACAGCAGGAAGTTTTTGATATTGCAGAGGGAAACATCAAGAAAGAATCTGCACACATTCGTCCTTTGGCCGATGAGGTGATTAACCAAATTGTGGAAGCGGGTAAGCGTCCTGATGGATTAAGTGGTGTACCTTCTGGCTTTACTGCTTTGGATAGAATAACCTCGGGATGGCAGAAATCCGATTTGGTAATTATTGCAGCCCGTCCTTCTATGGGGAAAACGGCTTTTGTTCTCTCTATGACCAGAAATATGGCTGTCGAACACAAAGCACCAATTGCAATCTTCTCTCTGGAGATGGGGGGCGATCAGTTGGTAAAACGTATGATTTCCAGTGAAACAGAGCTTGGATCTGAGAAGTTGAGAAATGGGAAGCTGGAAGATTTTGAGTGGGAGCAATTGCACGTAAAAATTAAAGATCTGGTTGATGCACCAATTTATGTAGATGATACACCAGGTTTGTCGATTTACGAACTGCGTTCGAAATGTCGTCGACTAAAGGCAAAATATGATATTGGTTGTGTAATTATTGACTATTTGCAGCTGATGACAGCAGGTTCCGATATGAGAGGAAATCGTGAGCAGGAGGTATCTTTGATTTCACGTCAGTTGAAGATTATTGCAAAGGAATTGAATATTCCTGTAATTGCACTTTCGCAGTTGAATCGTGGTGTGGAGCAGCGTACGGGTGATGCCAAAAAACCTATGCTTTCCGACCTTCGTGAATCCGGAGCAATTGAGCAGGATGCGGATATGGTATTATTTATTCACCGCCCGGAGCGTTACGGCATAACCGAAGATGCTGAAGGAAATTCTTTAATTGGTATTGCTGATATCATTATTGCAAAACATCGTAATGGTGCAGTTGGTGAAATTCAGTTAAGGTTTCGCAATCAGTTGGCTCGATTTATGGATTTGGAAGGTGAGAGTTTGAATCCTTTCGGAGATGAAGGTCCGGAAGAAGTTAAAACATTTAGTTCCAAATTGAATCAAGATTCTGGTGGATTTGAAGACCCTAATGCTGGCCTTGTTGGAGGTAGCGATTTTGAGGATGCCGCTCCATTTTAACAGATTTCGTTTTTTCTTTAGATGGTGATTTTGTACTTTCGACTTAAATGAATTTATCGATTGTACTTATGAAGAACTTTTCAAAATCATATTTAATTCTTTTTTGTTTATTCTTTTGCTTTATGCCAGGCTTTTCGGCAAGCCTCTTAATTCCTATGGATGATTCTCAAAAGAATCATTTAAAATCGTATGGAATAGCCTATTGGACTTTGGAAAATAACTATGAAATTCATTGGTTATTGAATTATCGCGGAGGTTCATTTTTGTTGCCTTTGAATAAATCAATTGAGGATGAGTGCAAAATTCGTGGTGTTAGCTATACACTTATATCTGATGCTGCTGTAACGCAAATTATGAATGAGATTTCTTCTCCTGAGGCTAATATGGATGTGGTGAAGCTAGAGAAACCTCCTAAAATTGCCGTTTATACACCCAAAGGCAAAAAACCTTGGGATGATGCAGTAACCTTAGCTCTTACTTATGCCGAGATTTCATACGATATTGTTTATGATGATGAAGTGTTGAATAATAAGTTGTCATCTTACGATTGGCTCCATTTGCATCATGAGGATTTTACTGGTCAGCATGGAAAATTTTATGCTTCATATCGTAATATGCAATGGTATAAAGATGAAGTGAAAGATAATTTAATGCGAGCCCGGAAATTTGGTTTTTCAAAAGTTTCTGATCTAAAGAAAGCTGTATCGCAAACCATTCGAAAATTCGTTGAGAATGGAGGCTTCTTATTTGCCATGTGTTCTGCTACCGATACTTTTGACATTACTCTTGCTGCTGATAAAACAGATATCTGTAGCCATGTTTTCGATGGAGACCCGATAGATGAACATGCTCAGGAAAAGTTGGATTACGATAATACTTTTGCATTTACAGATTTTAAACTGGAAACAAATCCATATGTGTATGAATTCTCTGATATTGATGTTACCCTATCAAGAACAGTAAGCAGAGATGAAGATTATTTCTCTTTGTTTGAGTTTTCTGCTAAATGGGATCCGGTTCCTACCATGTTGTGTCAAAACCATAAAAATCTGATAAAAGGATTTATGGGACAAACTACAGCTTTTAAAAAGGATTTAATTAAACCAGGTGTATTAATAATGGGCGAAAATAAATCAGCAGGAGAGGCTCGGTATATTCATGGAAAGTTTGGAAAAGGAACCTGGACTTTTTATGGAGGGCATGATCCGGAAGATTATCAGCATTTGGTAGGAGATCCTCCAACAGATTTAAGCTTGAAAAAGAATTCAGCAGGATATCGATTGATACTGAATAATGTACTGTTTCCTGCAGCCAAGAAAAAGAAACGAAAAACGTGAAATAGTCCACGAATGCACTCAAATACACACGAATATTGATGTAGATTTATTTGTGTTCATTCGTGTTCATTTGTGGAACTTATTTTTAAAGAATAATTCTTTTATACTGGAGTCGAGTGGTTCCAAAATTAATGAGTAATGCAATTTTCTTTTTTGTGACCTTCAAATAATTTAAAACTTGAGCAATGTGTTCTGAGTGGATTGAATCTGTAGCTTTTAGTTCTACAATAACTTCATCAAAACATAAAAAATCAGCAATGTATTTCTTTTTCAAAATGTTGCCTCTGAATGAAATTTCCAATACTTTTTCTTTTTCAAAAGGAATGAGTTTTTCGTCAAGTAAAATTGCCAGGGCTTCTTGGTAAACAGCTTCAAAAAAACCACATCCTAATTCATTATGGACTTCCATTGCTGCGCCAATAATTTGGTAGCACTCTTCCTTGTAAGAAATTTGTTTCGTGTTCATCTCTCCATTTTATTTGTAGTTCAATCAAATATACTATAAATAATGAATTTTATTTATCCACGAATAAACACAAATGCACACGAATATTAGTAGGGAATTATTTGTGTGAATTTACGGACTTTATTTTAGTTTATTATCCACAGCTCCAAATCAATCCATATTAACAATGTTTTATAGTGATAATTGTTATGGAATTATTTGTGTTAATTCGTGGACCTTTTTAAGTATTTCATTTATGGAATGATAATTATTTTGTTGCCGAAATGTAATTGGAGTTATTTGTATCTATTAAATATCTGTTTGTGGATTTTTATTTATCCACGAATTGACACAAATGCACACGAATATTAGTAGAGATTTATTTGTGTACATATGTGTTCATTTGTGGACCTTTTTAAGTATTATTTGTGTGTTACGGACTTTATTTTAGTTTATTATCCACAGATCCAAATCAATCCATATTAACAATGTTTTATAGTGATAATTGTTATGGAATTATTTGTGTTAATTCGTGTCCATTCGTGTCCATTCGTGTCCATTCGTGGACCTTTTTAAG
>JAOARS010000003.1 GCA_025210415.1 Marinifilum sp.
ATACAAAGCCATCGCCACTAAGGGCATCCAACTTGCCTGCTGTTCTAATTAGGTGGTAAAGCGATTGGATTCCTTTACGCATATCAACCGGTTCTCGGTTAAAATAAAAACGGGTACTTTCGCTGAAATTAAAAATCATGATACATCCTTTTATTTAAAAAATTAAGGATCTAAAAATCGAAAGTTTTATCTCGAAAAACTATACGTTATCGTGGAGACGCTTACCAATATTTTTATTAAAAAAGTCTTTAAACTTTTTGTTGGTAAGCATCTTGTCAATAATCCTGAAAACGGTCTGTTTGTCTTCTTCATCCAGTTCCTGGATCAACCTCATTTGTTCCACAACCGTTTTATCTTCCATTACTACTTCCTTGTGCATGTTGCCGTCATAATTTAAAATCTGAGACCTTTGCAAAATTGGTCGAGCATAACTTTTTGAGCACTTTTCGATGCCTTGTCTTTTTCTTTATTGATCTTCAGTGTTTTATATCTAACTTTAATGAACTGTTGCTATAAAAAACCATGCATTTTTGCATTTTTGATTAATTCCTTATCAGAATTTATTTGAGAGCCTAAAATCTGCTTTAACTTGCGTTTTCTTTTTTCTAGTCCTCTTAAACTTAAGGGCAAAAGCTCTGGTAAATCCTTTGTTTTGGTACCTTCTGAAAGATAATACAATAATTGTCTGTCAATTGTATCCAAAATGAAATCGTTAGCCATATGTTGGCGAATGTGCTTTAACACACTTGAAGTATAAGATGGGATGCCATGTAACACATTCACAATAGATTCTATTAATACTTGATAGGTCAATTCGTTTTTTATAAGTAATCCTTCAGGATTGATGTTTTTAAAAATATTCGTCAAGAGGTAATTATTAGCACACCTCATAGACACAATAATTTTTAAATTAAAAACCAATGAGCGTAATTTTACCCCTACATCTTCACCTGATATTATTTTTTTATCTTTTGAGGAATTTAAATTAATATTTAGAAAAACCAAATCAAAAGAAAACTTTTTTGAAGCTTTATCTATTTCCTGAAGAGCCATATCATAATTATCAGAGGTTGATATTTTAAATCCAAAACTATTGTCTTTTTGAGAAATAAAATCTAAAGCCCTAACATAACCATCTACAATTAAAGGTTCATCTTCAATGATTAAAATATTGATATTATTCTTCATAAATAGTTTAAAAATAAAATTCTAATTAATATAGTTTTTAGCTGCCTTTTTTGTTATTGTAAACAGATACAAATCTAACGGTAATTTAAGATATGAAAGAGGGGCAAAACCATTTTTTTAGGGTGGTTAAAAGTTCTTTAGTTGTAATTTAAAATCAACTTCATTTTACTTTTAGTGATGTGCAAGTATTGTTTCTATTCAAGAACCACCCCAACTATACGGGATAACCACCCTGTAAAGTTGAGTAAAATATCTATTTTTATAAAAAACTTAAATACACACATAAAAATATGCTCATGAAACATTTTTTAATTACTGTAATTGCTTTAATATTATCAAAAATCTCATTATCACAAGAATTACCCAGAGTGGTACCTTTACCACCAAATGCTGCAGCTTTAACAGAATATGCAGATGTTCCTGTAAGTAATTGTACAGGAGTACCAAATATTTCAATTCCTATTTACACCATAAAATCAGGAGAAATAGAATTGCCTATTACCTTAAGCTATCATGCTTCCGGCATAAGAGTTGCCCAGGAAGCCAGTTGGGTAGGCTTAGGTTGGATATTAAATTCAGGAGGGGTAATCACCCGACAAATTAGAGGATTAGACGATTTTAGGTCCTCGAATAGCTTTGGTTATTTAAATAGTCCGGAAATTCCAGTCGCAGCCTATTATGGGAGTGAAGAGGAGGGATATATTTACACTCCTAAAATTTCAGAACCAGATGTGAGAAAAAATCTTAATCAACTGAATTACATTGATAAAGGTGGTTTTGATGGTCATCCTGATTTGTTTTATTTCAACTTTATGGGACATTCAGGAAGTTTCTTTATCGAAAAACAAGGGCATGTACTAGAATACAAAGCAACACTTGTTAAGCCAAATGGAATGACCATTTCTTACAGGCCAAACGAAAAGGTTTGGAAAATAAGGGACACCAATGGATGGACATATTTTTTTGGAACAGTAGAGAAATCAATTACCTATATAGGAGTTTCACAGGTACCTTTTAATCAAGAAAACCAAATGTTTGCAATGTCTGTTGATGAAGATCCTGGATTGCACCCCCAAGAAGAAATAACCTCGTGGTATTTAGATAAAGTAATAAGCCCTAAAGGAGATGAATTAAAATTTTTCTATGATACGGATACGCATAGCACTAAAGGACAGGTTTCTTTCAATGAAACATTTAATGATATTATTACTCATTATGATGTTCAGGGAAATCCTCTTCCGATAGGACATGGACTTGGAGATCTATACAGAAGATTGTATATCGGGACTTTAAGTGTTACAGATGATGTTTATTTAAGAAGTATAGACTTCAAAGGAGGCTCCGTATCTTTTTCAACAGAAGATAGAATTGACTTAAGAAAACACATTAGGGGGCATAAAAATCCAGAGCGATTAAAATCTATTGAGGTATTAAATCAAAAAAATCAAACATTAAAAAAAGTGGATTTTAAATATAGCTATACAACAGCTTCAAATGAAAACTCTAGTATGACAGATCATAATAATGAAAATTTACTAAGGCTTCAATTAGATGAAGTTCAAGAATTTTCAAAAAAACCAAAAGAAACTAGTTTTACAGGCATACCTCCTTATAAGTTTGAATATAACCCAACTTTATTACCTCAAAAAACATCAAAAAAAATTGATTTTGGAGGATTTTATAATGACAAAAGGAACGATTTAGTTCGCGACAGAAATGGTGTACAAGGCGTTTTGGCCCCCAGATATATAGATCATAGTAAAACATATCCAGGCGCAGACAGAAGTGCTGTACCAGAAAAAACTAAAGCCGCTGTATTAGAAAAAATAACCTATCCTTTAGGAGGATCTGTAAACTTTGATTTTGAAAATAATACACATAGCTCAAGAAATTCTGATTTTGAGCAGCCGTTTGAAGATGTAACTTACCATGCAATAGATCCCGAGGGTGTGAGCGAATGCGAACCTGATAAAGAAGATACCTTTGTTTTAAAAGAGCAAATAAAAGTAAAATTAAGTTTAAATATAGCCCGTTTTGGACCTAGTGATGAGGAATTGGAATTCCCCTATTTAACCTCTCAGCTAAAATATTTTGAAACCCTGTTTGATGTCACACTAAAAAGAGGTGATCAAGTTATATATAAATTTTTGCCAACAAAAGTCGAAGATTATGTTTGTGAAAACAAAGAATTTACATTGCCAGCAGGCACTTATACAATACATGCCAGTACTACACATCCATACACAGAAGTATCCTTTATTGCAAAGTACATACAAAAAACAGCTGAACCTGTAAACAAAACAGGTACAGGACTCAGGGTAAAACAAATTATTACAAAAGATAAAGATGGTCATATTATAAAAAGAAAAACCTATAGTTATGAAAAAAATGGCAGATCAACAGGAAAGAAAATAAATGGAAACAGGCACATAGGTAGAGAATTCATCTTTGATTATTCTGTTAAAAAAGACCCTTCCACTGGAGAACTTCATATAGAAATGTTTAATAATATTTATTTAAAAAGATCTTCTTCTGAGATATTTTCAACTTTTTCCCAATCGCAAGAAGCCATAGGTTATGATAGAGTAATTGTAAGAAATCAAGATAGCAACAATAATAATTTAGGATATTCAGAATATAATTACACTAATTTTACTTCTGAAAGACATGGCGATTTAGCTTCTTTAGGCTATCCTTTATATCGAAACCTTTTAAGTGGTTTGTTATCTTCAGAAAAACATTATAACACTTTGGATAAGCTTGTTTCAGAAAAAAGATATGCCTACAAAAAAATATTTAACAAATCAATAAATGGCATAGTAATAAACACAAAAAAAAGCCGATTTGATTTGGGCCATGACATTGCTGAACTCTGTAATAAGTTGTTTGACGATGCATTTTTTTACATTGGAAAATCTTACGTATATCCTGTTTTTTCAAAATGGATTTACCAAGATATTCTAGAAGAAATCATTTACGATGAAAACGGAGAGAACCCAATAATTACAACTACCACCTACGAGTACAATAACCCAATACACCGCCAGATAACAGGAACAATAACCACCAATAGCTTAGGGGAAGAATTAAAAACAAAAACTTATTACCCTGATGATATCAGTAACAGTTCCCCATTACCTGGACCACCACTATCAGATAGTGATTTATATACGATAAACAGTTTAAATCAGGAAAATCAGCACCGCATCTCCATCCCTCTGCAGGAAGATACCTTTAAGGATAATGCTTTGATAAATAGAAAACGTATAGTATATGGGAATACAACCAATACTATTTTACCCAAACAGATTCAAACAGCCATAGCAAACAATGCCCTGGAAGATAGAATCATATATCACAATTACGATAGGTATGGTAATCTCGTGTCTGTTTCTAAAGCAAATGGCACACCAATAACGTATATCTGGGGCTATAAAGGCATGTATCCCATAGCAAAAATAGAGAATGCAACATTTGATGAAGTTTATGAGGAAAATATCAACTTGGTGCCAAATCTAATTAGCCTATCAGAAAACGATACAGATCCCGTTTCAGAGCAAGCTCTGGCAACAGCCATGAACACAAAACTCCGCAATCATTCCCTGTATAAAGAAAAATGGCAAGTTACAACCTACACTTATGATCCTTTAATTGGGGTAACCAGCATAACAGATCCTAATGCGGAAACTGTGTCGTACCATTATGACGCTTTTGGAAAGCTTGAATTTGTAAAAGATAGCTCAGGCAATATTTTGAGTAAAACTGAATATCAATACAACAAATAAAATCATGAAAAAGTACTTAATTTTAATATTCGTTTTTGCTGCTTTTGTTAAGCTTAATGCCCAATGTTATATTGACGATATGTGTCCTGCGCAATTTAGATTTAAAGCTACCGAAACAACAGCACAATATTTAACTGTTATTTTTAATGACGAAAATCAATGTGATTTTCTTGATATGGACGTAACCATAGCTCCTTTACCATCTTGGCTAAGCGTATCTGTTGATTATGCCAATTCCCTTATCATTACTTGCAAACAAAATTCTAGGCTTTCAAGAAGTGCAGAAGTTAGTTATGTGTTTGATGGGAAAACTTATACCTTTACTGTAGAACAGGCAGCTGCTCAATCACCACTATTAACGTTTTATCAAGATGCCGATGGTGATGGTTATGGCAATGCCAAAGTTTTTCAAGATGCATCGTCAATGCCAGTAGGATATGTAGATAACAATTTAGATTGCGATGATAATAATATAGATACTACCATACCATCGGTAAAATGGTATAAAGACACTGATGGAGATGGTTTGGGAGATATAAATGATTTTGTTGTGCAGTGTGAAAACCTGCCTAATCCGGTAGGTTATGTAACGAACAATTTAGATTTGTACCCTGCCATTCATAGCAATAACAATGACTATTCAGCTTCGGAAAGTGCTTCGGACTATGGATATTCTATATCTAATATCGTTCCCCAAATAGCAACTACTCAAGAAGATTTAACGGTGT
The DNA here is from genome assembly GCA_025210415.1 of Marinifilum sp. Taxonomy (GTDB): domain Bacteria; phylum Bacteroidota; class Bacteroidia; order Bacteroidales; family Marinifilaceae; genus Marinifilum. Next base: position 5,702 of record JAOARS010000003.1, read on the forward strand.
TATTGGCAAATGACCAAGCCTTAAAAAACACAAGCTATTATGATGGCATCGGAAGACCTATTCAGGATATAGCAGTAAAACGAAGTAGTTCAAAAAAAGATATTATTCAACATATAGATTATGACGATTTTGGCAGGCAAGATAAAGAATATTTGCCCTATGTTTCTGAAACAGGAAGTAGTGAAGGAGCATTTAGAACAACCAACCAACGAGCCGCAATTGATAAATATTATAATGCACATTTTCCAGAAGATTTTGGATCAAAACTTAACCCATACTATCAAAAAATATATGACAACTCTCCTTTGAACAGAGTAGTGAGACAAGCAGCTCCCGGAAAGATCTGGAAAGCAGATTTAAGACATGAAAATGATCATACCATTAAATTTAATCATGCTACAAACCACTCTACCGAGGTCCACTGTTTTATTGTTGAAAACAATACATTAAAATTAAAAAGTAGAGGAAGGCATTATACTGCCAGCCAGCTTTACAAAACCATTACCAAAGACGAAAACTGGACAGATCAGAGTACAGATGAACTGGATAAGCTCAATACAACGGAAGAGTTTAAAGACAAGCAAGGCCAGCTTGTACTAAAACGCAGTCATGTACTCCAAAATGGAAGCAGTACCATTACAGAACAATTAAACACCTATTACGTATACGACAATTTTGGTTTGCTACGCTACGTATTGCCCCCAAAGGCCACCAACATGTATTTAAACGGAGGCAGTTCAACTTATACTACAGCATCGGGCTATAAAGTAATTGAAAGCAATCAAAGTTTGAATGCAGTTGAAGCAGGTACCGATAAATATTTCGTAAAACACGATGCCAGTTTAAGCTTAAAGCCGGGGTATCATTTTAAGGCCGGCCCAACACAATCGCTGCTTATAAAAT
>JAOARS010000036.1 GCA_025210415.1 Marinifilum sp.
GAAATCAAAAGACATTCAATCTCATCAACGATTTCTTCCTTCTCATTTACCACTACCTGATATCCGAATTTGTTTTCATCATTCGGTATTTTTGGTAAATGCTGATCGAGGTATTTTTGAAATTCAGAAAGCTTCTCCTCATCCTCGAAAAAGCACAAGCAATGCGCCTCTTCTTTTGTGGTTACCTCTGCTCCCATCAGAACCATAATTCCTTCCTTTGCTGCCAATTCTTTAATCAGTGGTGCGTGTAAGGTCGAATTGTGGTCGGTAATTCCCAATATGTCAATTCCACGTTCTTTGGCCTTTTGAACAATATTTACCGGACTCATCTCCAAGTCTCCACAGGGAGATAAAACAGTATGCGTATGCAAATCTGCCCGGTATTTTTTCATTCTACTTTGCCTTATTAATTAACTCGTATAGTTTTCCAGTTAGCTCAAAAGCTTCTTCTTCCGAAGATAAGATTGGAATGCCTTCTTCGTTACTTTGCTCAGCAGCATCTTCATCAGGCTCATATCCTTTCACCAAAACAATGGCTGCCAACTCTTTTAATGAAGCAATTGCCATAATGTTTTTATGCGTTTGCAATGTCACCCAAATATGGTTTTCATCAGCATTCCCCATCACATCGCTTAACAAATCCGAAGTATAACCTCCTTCAATTTCACGATTCAGTCCATTTGCTCCAGAACAAACTTTTAATCCTAATTTTTCAACTATATCTTGTACTATCATTGTTTAGCCATTTAAATTCTTTTTTTCAAATCTGCGTTTTCCCCAAGTATCTTCTGAAATATCAAATGACTCCTGCGGAGATATTAAACCTTCTTTTGTCAACATTTTTTGAAGAAAAACACATTGTGTCATTTTAGCATTTCCCTGAACTACATCTTCTGCCAAAGCCTGGCATCTTGGAGCACCACAAGCTCCACAATCGATTCCGGGAAGAACTTTCATAATACGATTTATTTTCTTCATCTTCTTCATGGCAACCATCATATCAGAATCTAAACTAAGAATCGATCTTGGCTCCACTTTATTTATTGAGATATTTTTCTGCAAATATGGTTTGTACAGGTCAATTTCTCTTTCAGGCAATATCATTGGCTTGTTCCTGTGATACCAGGCAGCTCTTTTTCTCAATCTCTCAATGGCAAGAAAACGATTCTCGGTTGTTAAAACTCCGCCTGCACAAGAATGATCACAAGCACGCAACTCTAAAAAATCAACATCAGTAATTTCTTCGTTCTCCAGTTTTTCCAGGACTTCAATTACATTATGAATTTCATCAATTGCCAAACAGCGTCCCGAGTACCTCGAAGCTTCTCCGTTGGTTAATGTCCAGCCAATACTTCTTCGAGACATGTGTATGTTTTCCGGATATTTTTTAAATTCCTTTTTGTTATTCTTAATACTCAATAAAACCTTATTGTAGATGAAATCCATATTAATTACTCCATCTATTAACGATCTGTCTTCTCCAACCGGACTCTTAACTGCTGCAATCTTTGCAGCACACGGGGTCACATAAAAAATTCCTATTTCTTCTTTCTTATAGCCTTTATCTTCCAGTTTTTTGCGATAGAATTGAGCTGAAATATCAATTACTGGTTTCAATTGAATAATATTATCAACCAAAGCAGGAAATTTAACCTGTATTAATCGAACGATTGCAGGACAAAAACTTGAAATAAATGGTCGTTCCTGATAGTGCTTGTGCATGAATTTCTTAGTAGAATCAATCAAAACATCAACTGCTCCATCTACTTCAAAAACATGTGTAAATCCAAGATCTTTAACTTCATTATAGATTTGCACCTCTGAAACATCATCGGGAAATTGTCCTAGTAAAACTGTTGGTAAAAGGGCAACTCTTTGCTTGTAATTAAATATCTGGGTAAAGTCATCTTGCTCTACTATGATTGCATTTACGGGACAAGCTTTTAAACATTCGCCACAATCAACACAGGCGTTTTTATTGATATCAGCAGTACCATTTTTAACACGAATTGCTGCAGTTGGGCATACGTTCATACAGTGTGTACAACCAATACACACCTCATCAACTACTTTTAATGCGTGATAAAAATGAACTTGCTCCATTTCTTCTAGCTCAAATAATTTATGATTTCAACCTCTGTTCCAACATCAACTTTACTGGTGATATTCATCTGATCAGAATTGCGCTTGATATTCGGAAGTCCCATTCCGGCACCAAAACCCATTTCGCGTACTTGTGGAGTAGCTGTAGAATAACCTTCTTGCATTGCCTGATTGATATCCGGAATTCCTGGCCCTTTATCTTCAATCTTCACAACAATCTTTTCTGGATTTATTTCTACATTCATGTTGCCTTCGAATGCATGAGCCACAACATTTACTTCGGCCTCATATAATGAAACAACAGTTCTTTTTATAATTTTTGGATTTACATTTAGCTGCTTCAGGATTTTTTTCACTTCGCTCGAAGCTGTTCCTGCTTTAGAAAAATTACCGCCTTCTATTGCAAACTTAAATTCCATTCTCTTCTATTTAATATACAGGTTCTAAGCCTATCTCATTTAAAGCAGAGCAAGCTCTAAACATCGAATGTCCACACTCAATTAAAGTAATCTCATTCTCACATGCCAACTCTTTCATTTCGTCCGTTGCCTTTTTATCTCTTACAAACAAAATGAAAGAAATATCAGACATTTCCGATGTACGAATGGTCTGCAGATTATTCAAACCTGTTATTAAAAGAAGGTTTTCTGTATCTATTGTTAGTACGTCACTCATTAAATCTGAAGCGAATCCATATTGAATTTCTTGATTCAAATCACAGTTTCCACAAATAACACGTGCATTAAGTTTATCAACCACATCTGCCACTTTCACCATTATCGCAGTATTAGATTATGTTTATTTATTATTCATTTTCAATGCCACTAAGATAAGAATTTGAGGTGTATTAATAAATGATATATAAAGGAATAGATCCATTTTAATCAAATACATAATTAGTCTAAATAATTTATAAATAACTATCAATTCCAAATAAAAATACTGCCCTAATTTTCTTAGTTATCATCTCGAATATTTTAAGAATTAAAACAATTCCATAATCTTATACTTGCTATTAACTAAGTTTATTTTTTTAAGTATATTCGTCGAATATGAAAGTTTACATTGTTTATTTAGCTATTTATTTCTTTAATTAATGGGAAGAAAAACACAGCATATTCTAGTCTTAATTCAAGATAACGATCACATTAGAAAGGCAATAGCACATGCTTTTAAGTTGGCATCTATTTTTAAAGCTGAAGTGGCATTTGCTCAATTACCGCACAATAATAAAAAACAAGAATTTCCGCATGTTCTAATTGAAAAACTTAACACCGAGAATATTATTTATAAAGAAATAAAACTCGGAAAATTAGCAATTGAGCCAAACAATACAATAAAACAATTAGACGCTATCTTTATTGTTACAGAATTTGCAAGCAGTAAAATCACAAGATTTCAGAAAAATGAAACATTCAAGTTTTTATACAAAGCTCCTATACCAAGCATTTTACTAGGAGAACAGACTGAAGAAAATTGCAAATATCAAAATATTACCGTACCCGTTGATTTTAAGAGGGAGACTAAAGAGAAAATGATTTGGGCCAGTTATTTTGGCAGATTCAACAAAGCTATCATTCATCTTTTTGTAGCTAGTCATAAAGCCAATTCAGCTCAAAGAAAAATAAAAGCCACTTTAATTTTCACAAAAAGGATGTATGAGCAGTTTAATTTTGAATATAAAATTGAAAAATCTTCAAGAAGTAGCAATTGGTTGAGGCAAGATGCTTATTCATTTTCTGAGCAATATGACTCAGACTTAATGGTTCTTCTTTCTCAAAAAAATGATGGTTTGCTCAATAAATATTTTGGGCCTTCTGAAATTAAAAAATACCTACGCAGCAAAAAGAATCCAATTCTATTTATAAATCCTTTAAAAGACTATTACCTGCCTTGCAACTAGTTAGAAAAATTCCTTTTAGAATGTGGGGTTTTATGCAAGAAGAAACAAAATAAAGTAGCTTTTTCTCGATTGGATTGTTAACTTTAAGAGAAATTATACAAACAGACTGCAAACAACATCAACTTTCATTTTCTTTTCAAGTCTGTTTAATTAGAGTTTGCTGATTTTCTAGTTTTGCAATATCGTAAAATTTCTAACGTAATATTGTTGTGCCATAGAAATCCGCAAGCTCATTACTTTTAAAATTGAATCATGAACAATTTTCA
>JAOARS010000411.1 GCA_025210415.1 Marinifilum sp.
TCCCTAAAAGGGAAAAACTCCTCATTTTATAGTTCTCCCCTTTTAAGGGGAGATGTCCGACAGGACAGAGGGGTGAATGTCATTACCAGCTTATATTAAGCCGGCACTCCTTTACCGTGACACTGCTTAAATTTCTTACCGCTACCACAAGGACAAGGCTCATTACGTCCTACTTTCTGAACATTTCTTACTGGTTCAGCTTTTCTTGGAGCTTGTTTTCTTCCATCAGATCCTAACTCTTCTTTAGAAGTTTGCAAGTTGCTCATGTCTCTCTTGCGCTCTTCTGCTTCTCTCAATTCTTCAGGATCTTGCAATGGAATATGACCTTTGGTTAAGCTTGCAATTACACTCTTATTCACATTTTCTACCATTGCTTTAAACAAGTTGAAGGATTCAAACTTGTAAATCAACAATGGATCTTTTTGCTCGTAAGAAGCATTCTGCACCGATTGTTTCAAGTCATCCATCTCACGCAAGTGCTCTTTCCAAGAATCATCAATAGTTGCAAGGATAGAAACTTTCTCGAATGAGCGAACCACGTCTTCTGCCTGAGTATCGTAAGCTTTCTTCAGGTGAGTTACAACATTGAACATCTTGGATCCATCGGTGAATGGAACCACGATGTTTTCATACATCTCACCTTTCGATTCGTATACATTCTTTATTACCGGATATGCTTGTTTGGCAATTCCTTCTGTTTTTCTCTTATAGGTATCCAATACCACATCGTAAATTTTCTGTGCAGTATCAGCAGGATTATCCTTCAGGAATTCCTCTTCAGTAACTGGTGATTCAATTGAGAAGGTACGAATCAATTCCAATTTGAAGTCTTCGAAATCAGCTCCATGATATTCATTGGCAATTGCCTCAGATACATCAAACATCATGTTCGCAATATCCACCTGAATACGTTCTCCGAATAATGCATGACGACGACGCTTGTAAATCACCTCACGTTGCGAGTTCATTACATCATCGTACTCTAACAGACGCTTACGAATACCAAAGTTGTTTTCCTCTACTTTTTTCTGAGCACGCTCGATAGATTTGGTAATCATACTGTGCTGAATTACTTCACCTTCTTCCAAGCCCATACGGTCCATTAGCTTCACAATTCTGTCGGAGCTAAACAAACGCATCAAGTCATCTTCAAGTGATACAAAGAATTGAGATGAACCAACATCTCCCTGACGACCAGCACGACCACGTAACTGACGATCGACACGACGAGAATCGTGACGCTCTGTACCGATAATTGCTAAACCACCTGCAGCTTTTACTTCATCAGATAACTTAATATCCGTACCACGACCTGCCATGTTGGTAGCAATGGTTACAGTACCACTTTTACCTGCTTCAGCAACAATATCAGCCTCTTTCTGGTGCAATTTTGCATTCAATACATTGTGTCTGATTCCGCGAATCTTAAGCATTCTACCTAATAATTCCGAAATCTCTACCGAAGTTGTACCTACCAACACCGGACGGCCAGCTTTTACCAATTCAACAATTTCCTCGATAACTGCCGCATATTTTTCACGCTTGGTTTTGTATACCAAATCATCACGGTCGTCACGTGCAATCGGACGGTTTGGTGGAATTACCACAACCTCTAACTTGTATATATCCCAGAATTCACCTGCTTCGGTTTCCGCAGTACCAGTCATACCCGATAGCTTGTGATACATTCTAAAGTAGTTCTGTAAAGTAATGGTTGCAAATGTCTGTGTTGCAGCCTCAATCTTCACATTTTCTTTTGCTTCAATTGCCTGGTGCAAGCCATCGGAATAACGACGACCTTCCATAATACGACCAGTTTGCTCATCTACAATTTTCACCTTACCATCCATCAAAACGTACTCAACGTCTTTCTCGAATAAAGTGTAAGCTTTTAACAACTGGTTTACTGTATGTACTCTCTCCGATTTTACCGAGTAAGATTGAATCAACTCATCTTTTTGCTTCAATTTCTCTTCATCAGAAAGGCTTGATTTCTCAATAACTGCTACTTCCGATCCGATATCAGGCATAACAAAGAATCCTGAATCATCAGTATCTGCACTTAACAAATCGATACCCTTATCGGTCAATTCAATTGAGTTGTGCTTTTCATCGATAACAAAATACAGCTCATCGGTAATGATGTGCATATTCTTGTTATTCTCCTGCATGTAGAAGTTTTCCGTTTTCAATAATGTAGCCTTATTACCCTGTTCACTTAAGAACTTGATTAATGGCTTCATTTTTGGCAAACCTTTAAAGGTTCTCAATAACAGCTTTCCACCTTCTTCCTGCTCTTTCTTATCTTCGCTATTCAATAATTTTTTCGATTCGGTAAAGATTTTCATTACCAAATCATTCTGAGCTTTCACCAGCTTCTGAACCTGAGGCTTTAATGCATCAAATTGCTGATTGTCACCTCTTGGAATCGGACCAGAAATAATCAATGGAGTACGAGCATCATCAATTAATACCGAGTCAACCTCGTCGACAATTGAATAGTTGTGACGGCGCTGTACCAAATCCTTAGGATTGGTTGCCATATTATCACGCAAGTAGTCGAAACCAAATTCATTATTGGTACCGAATGTAATATCCGAAGCATAAGCTTTTCTACGCTCATCAGAGTTTGGAGAATGCTTATCGATACAATCAACCGACATTCCGTGGAATTGGTACAATGGGCCCATCCACTCCGAGTCACGTTTTGCAAGGTAATCGTTAACTGTTACAACGTGAACACCACGACCTGTTAAAGCATTCAAGAATACTGGTAAGGTAGCTACTAATGTTTTACCTTCCCCAGTTGCCATTTCGGCAATCTTTCCTTTATGAAGAACAGTACCACCAATCAACTGCACATCATAGTGGATCATATTCCACTCAATCTCAGTTCCTCCTGCTGTCCAAGAATTGAAATAAACCGCTTTATCTCCATCAATTTGAACATTGTCGAAATGTGGAGCCAAATCACGGTCAAACTGATTTGCAGTAACCTCAATTTCTTCGTTCTCTGTTAAACGACGAGCTGTATCCTTTACAATTGCAAAGGCTGTTGGTAAGATCTCATCCAATACCTCTTCTATTTTTTCATCGATCTCACCTTCAATCTTATCAATCTGATCGTAAATGTCTTCCTTTTCATTCACCGAAAGTCCGCCATTTTCAATCTTATCTTTTAAAGCTTTAACCTGATCTGTTTCAGCCTGTACGTAGTCTTTAATACGTTGCTTTAGTTTTGTCGATTCTTCACGAATCTCATCGTGACTTAATTGCGTAACTCTTTCTGATTCAGCATTAATTTTTGCCAAATAAGGAGTTAATTCTTTCAAGTCTCTGTCTGATTTATTACCAAACAGCTTACCTAATGTTTTATCTAAAAAACCCATAATGATTTTGAATAATTGCTATGTAAATTGTGTGCATACCATTTAGGTATCACGTACTATATAGTGTTTCTTTTTAGTACTTAAAATACTTGAGGTACTTAAAGTTATTTTGTATGAATGCTGTATATTAGCAGGTAATGCCAGGAGCGCGAATTGGGTTGTCGCTCTTTTCTGCCTGAATCAGAACAGGTTCTGAATATGGAAGATATCCTTGTAAATCTTCTGGTTCAGGATAATTCAGGAAATTTGATTGTTGATTTAAAACAGGAAATTTAGGTAAGTTCTTTAAAACTGATAATTCTTCTGTATTAGAAAAACATGAGCCTGCAATTTGTTCCTGCTCTACATTTACTAAAATTGGTGAAGCAAATGCTTCGTCTAAATGTAGTACATGATCAGCATACCATTCAGCAAATCGCTCATTGTCCACAGTAAAATCCTGAGCATTAGCCATTGGTACGGCTGCTGCACATCCTGTAAGCACACAAAAAACTACTATGAGGTATCTGTTCATATCCATCGCCACCAAAAGTAGAAATTTTTATTGGTTTAAGTACTCTTATTTATGGAAAATCTAATTTCACAGATTGAAATAACACCTCTTGTTTACTACTTCTTTTAACTAGAAAGATTCACAGCATACATCTTAATCTGGTTATTAAAATCACAAAAGAAATTTGTCCTTTCATAATAAATGTTGAAATTTAATCAGTATAATTCTAAATTAACACACAATGAAAACTCTACTATGCCTATTGATCGTGCTAATCACCACACAAACAAGTTTTTCTCAAAATACAGATCAGAAAGTTGCAAATCTATTAAATCGAAGCGATTTTTTCACTCTCTCTGAAGTTTACCCTCATGTTAAGGACAGCTTAAGTTCTTTTTTAAACCAAATGAGTGATGCGCTTTTAAAAAGCTACTTCAATCAACCTAAAGAAGCCTGCAATGCTTTCGAGAAATTCTTTCGAAACAACAATAATTTAAATCCTTTGTTGGCCAGTGGCATGATTTATTTATGGGCAGATAATTTTCAGAAAATCGGTGATTACCAAGCTGCAATTAATCTGATAGACGGATATCTTTCGAATTATGAAAGTGAAGAACAAGAAAAAATTAAGAAGAGTTTTCAGAACCTCTATATTTATTGTAAGAATTATTCAGCATTTTCTCAAAGCAAAGTAATTTTCCCTCTGAAAGATGTTCATGTGCCGCTTCGTTTAAAGCCAACAGGAAAAGAAGATATGTACTCCATGTTTATTCCTGTAGAGTTGAATGGCAAAACTCATCAGTTCATTTTCGACACCGGAGCCGGAGACAATATGGTATCTGAGCAATTTGCCAAAGAAAACAACATTAGTATTCTAAGTGATTCGATTTCTCTCTTAGGCATTGGATATGGATATGCACGATTAGGCTACATTGATAAACTACAAATAGGTGAAATTACATACACCAATGTTAGTTTTTTGGTCGTCCCACATATTATCCCCGAGGTGATTCAGGAAAAAAATCATGAAATACATGCAGTACTTGGATTGCCATTTATTAGAAAATTGAAAGAATTCCAAATACTTCCTCATAAAAGGAAAATTCTGTTCCCGCAAAGTGAGAGTTTATCAAGCAATTGTTCAAAGAATTTAATGTTGGATCAAAGTACTCTCCTTCTAAATATTGAGAGCAACAATAAAAACTTCCCGGTACAATTTGATTCCGGAAATGTAAGCTCCAGTTTAAATGCCAAGTATTTTGAAGAACATAAGGAGTTGATACAAGAGAGAGGAACGAAAGATACCATTCGTATTGGTGGTTTTGGTGGTATTGATACGTTAGTTACGTATAAAGTTCCGCAAATCAATTTTTCTATTGGTTCATCTGAATTTAAAATGAAAAATCTTAATGTTCTAACTGATCATCAACTGTCAACCAATAAAAAGATGTTTGGAGTTTTTGGTGTTAATTTTATTAGAAAATTCGAAATGGTAAAAGTTAATCTAAAGCAGATGAAAATGGAGGTATTCACATCAAAAGACATCACCTTATCGAAATTCAAGGGAAGACTAAAAATTAATCACAAAAAGAAAGATTACAGAAAACTCCATTACGAACAATTCGATCCACAAAAATCAGCTTGGGAAGCTACAAATAAAACAGATTTTAAGGAGAATCAGGAAAAACAGAAAAGACAATTTAATGTTACCAAAAGAAAGTATTGAAAAATAATCAGTTCGTGAATTTACGGACAAATATGGCTATTTAAAGAATTTTTGCAGCAGGCTGAGAACTTAAATCAAAATAACTTAAACAGTTTCTTAGAGGATTCATTTAAAAGTTTTATAGAATAAGAGTTTGAGAAAATATGCTTAGTAAAGTTCATTCTGGCGATTTTGCTCAAATTCCTTTTGTCCTATTGTTTGTCCGTTCATTATAGTTGTATCCCAATCCTGAACTATCTTCCAATGTCCGCTTATTTTTTTAAGAACAATATGAAATTGTCCATAATTAATGGAGGTATTATCTCCCATTTTTGTGGTGATTTTATAAAAACCAACCTCGTATGAAGTATCTGAATTGGTATGTCTGCTTTCAAACCAAAAATCAAGTTTGATACTCGCCGATTTCTCATTCAACATTTGAAATCTTTCAATATTTTTTGCTTTAAAATGACTTTTGGTATCAATTCCATTTGGAGTCACTCGTAAAACTTCATCTGCATAAATTGCATTTAGAGCATTCGCATCAATATTTTCAAATGCGGCTTTAAATTCACTCCATACCGTTTTATCAATTTCATTTTGCATGATTTCCATCTTGTTTTGTGCCGATGCAATTATGGAAGTAAATAGGATACAAACAAAAACTATTATTCTCATGATCTAAGATTTTCGTTTAAAGATATATCCTTTTTAGTAAGTGTAAAAAGAATTTTCAGCAAGGCAAAAGCCTCACAAAATATGAGGCTTTAAAGTTTTATCCTTCCAGAGATCTTGATCTCATGGCATTATCCATGATGTACATGCCCTCTCCTTTTGCATCAAACATCTTCAACTGATCCAGAATTTCACTTGCCGTTGCCTCTTCTTCAACTTGTTCGGTTACAAACCAGTTTAA
>JAOARS010000037.1 GCA_025210415.1 Marinifilum sp.
ATTGCCGGCTGTCCCTGATCATGTTTGAGGGCAAAATAGCTCAACTTTCCGGGCATGTAAAATCAACATTTTTTATCGTAGGCTTCTCAAAATTTGGGGTTGTGCGCTTCAAACATTGTATTTTTAAATTATGTCGAAAAAAAATTTCGCTTCACAGGCACTTTAAAACAATGAAATTTCTAAAATGAAATAAAATAAAATTTCTAAAATTTTAACTTGGCTCCGAGGCTTGGGGGAATAAAACAAAAGAAATCACGTCGAGGTTGAGGGATGAATAATTAATTTATTTTGTTTTATTCCCCCAAGCCTCGGAGCCAAGTTAGAATTTTAATATATCGGAATTGGCCTATTGTGAATTTTACAAATGTACGTCGATCATGACAATCACCGAAAAGTGATCTCAGCATGATGAAAATATAACTTGTAAAAAAAAAACATTGTGTACCATGCAGAGACTTTTAGTTACTCCTTTTCTCCCTAGAATTCCTATTTTCAAATGATAGTACATGTAAAATGGCTAGTACACGAGTTTTGATTTAAATAAGCATTATTTATAAACTTTTTGTTCAAAAAAAACCTTTTAGAGCAGTAGATATAGCTAGCAACCTTTGTGGCATTTCAGGTGTAAAAGTATGGGATCGCCTAATAAAAGGGTTCCCAAATCTCCACTGGAACAGTGGGTATTATATCAGGGGGTGGGTGTATGTACGGGAATTGTTGTAAGCCAAAAATGGAAAATAATAAAAAAAAATAACATTAGGTCAAATTGTTAGGTGTTAAAGTGTACACTAACGTTGAGGGACCAATAAACTGCAATGCAGCCACGTCTACCACAAGGTAGTGCAAAAATAATGATAATAATAATAATATAAAGGAGAGATTAGCATGGAATAGTAGAGAAAAGGGGGAGGTTAAAAGAAGTATTAGTATTATTAAAGTTAAGGAGGAGGTTAAAATTAGTATTATAAAAGTTAAGGAGGAGGAAAAGAAAAAAGGAAAGACTTAGAAATTTTGATATGCATGTTTAAAACCCAAATTTAAACCAAAGGGTACCCATCTTGGACTTAAAAATTATAATAACAGACACAAAAGTATAAGTTAAAAATGGTTTACTGCAATGAAATATTGCATTAAAATTTTACACAATCTTTGAAAAAACAGAATACCCTCTTGTTATTGTTTTGAATTGAAAATTAACATTTAATAAATAAATTAAATAAATAAAATAACTTTTTTCGTTCTGAAAAAGATAGGATCTATATGATACAAAATTTACAGATTGTTTGTATTTCTGAACTCTCCATTAAAAAATAGCCAAGTGGCATGATGGATATCATAATAGAACCAATTATTAGCTTTAGAGTCCAAGTTGTTAGTAATAAAGTTTATTTGTCTTGCTCTCTTGATTCCTTGTTGTAGTGTGGTCCAGTGTTGAGATGTAAGGATCCATTCTGTGATCAGGTGCTGTGAACAGCCATTACCCAGGAAAAACAGCATCAGCTTAAATGTGTCAGTATCTCCAATGGGTTTCTTCCAAAATAATTGTTGGATGTCTTTTGGCCAGGTGGATAATGGGTAAAAAGCATCCCCATTCAGCAGAGTAAGTAAATTTCTTCTTTTTTCGATTAATCTTGTCCTTGGTAGATCTCGTATAGATGTGTTGAAAATGTCAGTAGCGGAAAATTGATCCATAACCAGAGGGAACTGGATTAAGTGAAAATTTGTGGTTATAAAAGTTACATGTGAACGAGGAAAAATTTTATATCGAAAGAAAAGTAAACAGTAAAAACTGGCTTGAAAAGAATGTAATAAAAAGAAACCGGTATACTGTGTATGAAAACTAATCATGATATAATTTAAAACTCATCTTGAAAATTCAGATCCTCAGTTGATGATCAAAATTATTGACATTGAAAAGGTTTCAAAATAATTGAGTTTTATTGAGTTTTTGTTAAAAATGTTTCCTTTGTAAATATAAACTCATATTTCGTTTGTATTCAAATGTCTTCTGTATTCAAATTAAATGCTCAAGATTATTTGTGGTTAATTATGCCAAAATGAATTCGATGATAAAAAATCAAAAAACTTTTGATCAAAATAATTCAAAAAATTTTTAAAAAACGAAAAGAAAACAATAAAAGGGGGTAACTCGTAACCCTGAGCGAGGGACCCTAAAACGGGTACTAGGCTGTTGGGCCAACAGCCACCCGGTCCTGGCAAAAGGGCAGGGGCGGACATATCCCTGCACAGTCTAAAATTTGACTGTGTGCTACCCAAATCGAAAAGCAGCGTCTAAATGACTAATAGATTTGCAAATGAATTATGTATTAGGTGACCGAGGAGAGGGTATAGAAAATCAAGAGAAGAAATGGAAGAAAGATGTAACATCACCCGGGTGGAGAAAGACAGGAACATCGACACCAAGGCTCATATGGTTGAGAATCCTCAGGGGCAAAGCCCAACCGAGCAGGGGTGTTTCTAGTCCGGTACCAGATCTTTGCCCGACACCCCCGTGTCGAGTCCGGCGGAAAAGAAAAGGAAACAATACTGAAGAAGAGCTTGCGACCCTCTGCAAAAAACGAACTTTGTAGATAATGAAAGCTCTAATAAGGTTCGCAAAGGAAAGCGAAAAACTGTATTTGAAAAAAAAAGAAACCAAAAAACGC
>JAOARS010000412.1 GCA_025210415.1 Marinifilum sp.
TGCCGACCTTTGGGTTATGAGCCCAACGTGCTACCAACTGCTCCACCCGGCAATATATTTTTAAAAATTTTCTGTCTTAATCATTTGCCTTTCGGCGAAAAAATAAGCTTTGATTCTATCAAAGCTCAACTTTAGTAGCGGGGGCCAGACTCGAACTGACGACCTTTGGGTTATGAGCCCAACGAGCTACCAACTGCTCCACCCCGCAATATATCTTAAGACTTATCTCTTTCGTTTTGCGGTTGCAAAGATAAGAGCCTTTTGTTCGAAAACAAAATTTTCGTGATAAATTTTTAACAAATCCAATAAAAACGCTTTACCCAAGAGGTTTTAAAGCTGTTTTTCAGATCGGTAACACTCAAAATATTTTTAATCGTTTTTAACCACTTCTTTGATATCAAGAAATGCTTCTTCCAGCAAACTCATTTTCTCAAATAAGAATTGATAATACTCTTCCCACTTCTCTTTATTATAAACAGAAGCTTCTTGCAGCTGAAAATAAACAACACTTACTTCCTTGAAGCCTTCTATAAAAAAATTCTTATCCCAAATCAAATCATCGCCACAAGTATCTTCAACAACAGGTTTGTATTTAAAGAATTTCTCAAATACCAAATATCGCTTCGTATCTAGCTTACTATCAATTTGCAACATTACAAAAGCACCATTTTCGTTCATATCAAACTTTAACTGAGCCTCCTTTATTTGTGTTCCTTTTAAAACCCACGAAGTCATTTTACGGCCTTGTTTCTTCGAATATCTTTTGAAACCATCCCAAAATTGAATTCTAAACTCTCTCTTTTCTTCTTTTGTGTACATTAGCAATCGATTTTACTGCAAAAATAAAAGTTCTTTCCAATACAAAATCAACATGCAATTAATTTGTTACAGATTTTAAGAACGAAAAATAATCTTATCTTTAACTACTCTATAATACATTGATTTTAATGAGATTTTACAATATATATTTACCTCTGTTTATTCTAATTTTTTGTAATTTTTACGGATATTCGCAACAAGATACCGAAATGGATAGCCTATTGGTTTCTTCATATGTAGAAGGACCTCACATTAGATACTCTACAGATAACAAAGTTGATGTTTTCTACATTAAACACGATAGCATAAAGAATAAAACCAAGAAAATATCTAAATCTTTCCGCTACAAAAACGATACATTAACATTTAAAGGATTTGCAGGTTCTGACACTTTAACCTATATCATTCCTAAAAACATAAAGTCCCAAACTGGTTTATACCAAAAAGCAGATCAAATTATTGTATTAGGAGATATACACGGAGAACTGGAAGCTTTAATTGGAATTCTGCGTTTTAACAAAGTAATTGACGAAAATAACAAATGGATCTACGGAAAAGGACATTTAGTATTTACTGGTGATGTATTTGACAGAGGCAATAAAGTAACCGAGTGTCTTTGGTTAATTTTTCAACTTGAAATACAAGCAAAAAAAGCTGGCGGAAATGTTCATTATATTATAGGAAACCACGAAATGATGGCCTTATTATTTGACGACAGGTATGTTGCTAAAAAATACAAGCATGCAGCCAGGCACATTAAATTTCATTATTCACATTTTTTCGACAAACAGTCGGTACTTGGCACTTGGCTTCGCTCAAAAAATACCTTGCTAAGAATAGGAGATCATCTATTTGTTCATGGTGGAATTTCGCCTCAATTTCTTGAGAAAAAAATGAAAATCGATGATGTTAATATTAAAATGCGATATCATTTAAACAATTATACTCAACTTAAGGATACTACATTAGTCGATTTATTCTTATATTCATATGGTCCTTTGTGGTATAGGGGATATCTATCCAGAACACCGAATCACGATAGAATTTCTCTTGCAAAAGTGACAGAGACTCTTGATTTTTATGAATCAAGAGTGATAATTTTTGGTCATACACCTGTTGCCCGGGTTTATCCTTTTTACTCGTTTAAACTTATTGCAATGGATGTGCCTATAGGCGATCCAAATTACATTGACCAAGCCTTGTTAATTGAGAATCAAAAATATTATCGGATATTTGCACACAAAGAGAAAGAACGATTACGATAAAGCTGAAATACAATGGAATTACTTACTAGTCTTATAAGTACTGTAGATGTGCCAAGCTCAGTTATTCTTGCCAACAATATAGTTGAACTGTTGCTTAGATTTGTACTAAATATGGTTGTAACCATTTTTGTAGTCAACTATGTATATTTCAGAGCAACAGGGAAAAGAACTTATGTTTTTACTTATATCATGATAAGTACAACAGTATTTTTCCTTTGTTTTCTGTTAGGAAATATTGATCTGCAACTTGGTTTTGCACTCGGACTTTTCGCCATTTTCGGTATTATTCGTTACCGTACAGATACTATCCCAATTAGGGAAATGACTTACCTGTTTTTGGTAATTACTATTTCCATTATTAATGCTTTGGCAAGAAGAGATGTTAGCTTTGGTGAAATTATAATTACCAATGTGGCATTTATGCTTACCACTTACATTATGGAACGAATATGGATGCGCAGGCATATGGCCCGAAGAACCATAATCTACGATAGAATGGATTTAATTCATCCGGATAAGCACGATTTACTACGAGAAGATATTAAAGAAAGAACTGGCTTAGTAATTAATCGGTTTAAAATAGGTCAGATTGATTTAGCCAAAAATAGCATCAAATTAACTATTTTTTATAAAGATATTCCCGGCAGTAAAATCTTAACCGATGCAGAATTAAGCGACAAAGGAATGGAATGAAAAATTTACACTTCAAAATCTCCTACAAAAATGAAATGGAAAGCTCGACATATTGCGTTTTTAATATTGCTGATTCTATTTAGTAGCATTGGTTCATTTTCTTTCGCACAACAGGAAAGTAACACTATATTTAAAGCTCCTAATCTTTTTGAATCCGATACCTTAATTGAAATGACAATTACAACAGATTTAAAATCATTGGTTAGAGATATCGGAGAAAAAAATAAATATCACAAAGGCAGGCTTTCATATTACCAGGGAGACTCCATCGTGTCCATGATTGTAGAAATGAGAACCAGAGGGAATTTTAGAAAAGACAGAAGCATTTGTCCGTTTCCCCCAA
>JAOARS010000413.1 GCA_025210415.1 Marinifilum sp.
AGCATTATTCTTCTGCTATTTTAAGTTTACACTTCATTAAAAAATTGCGCCGTAACTCTGCTATGCCTTAATTTTTTAACTTGTCTAAACTCAAAATATTCAAAACAATTTAACACTCATTCCAAAATAAAATTGGTATAATTCTTAATTTACTGATAATCCCACTTAAAGTGGGAATATCAGGATATTGCAGTGGAATGTGTTATAATATTTCTGATTTAGATTTTCACACTGGTATAATGCCATTCCGACAAAATTTGGGATTAAAACTCAATAAATTGAACAAAGTAAAATTAGTGAGCAACTTTAAATCCAAGTCGGTATTACTTTTATTCTTCCTCGTATTCGCTTAAAGATTTATAAAAGCTATAGCACATGATAATCAGGATAATTGCAAAAGGAATTGCCGTTAAAATCGATGCCGTTTGCAGAGCTGTTAAACCACCTCCAATTAACAATACTGCTGCCAGCAATCCTTCCATCGATGCCCAGAAAATTTTCTGACCTTTTGGGGCATTGTGTCGCCCTCCCGATGTAAGTGTATCCACTACAAACGAACCTGAATCTGATGAAGTAATAAAAAAACTGGCTACCAAAACTACCGTAATAACCGAAGAAAATGTTGTTAACGGATATTGCTCAAGAAGATGGTAAATAGCTGTTGCCACATTACTGTTTACAGCTTTTGTAATTACATTGTTTCCCATAAGCTCCTGGTAAATTGCCGATCCGCCAAACACAGTTAACCAAAGCATTGTTAACAAGGTCGGAACCAAAAGAACACCAAAAATAAATTCTCTGATGGTTCTTCCTTTGGAAATTCTGGCAATAAAAATTCCTACAAATGGCGACCACGATATCCACCATGCCCAATAAAACACAGTCCACGAACTTTGCCAGTTCTTGCTTTCATTTACTCCATTGTATGAATTTGTCCAGAAACTCAATTCGAAAAAATTGCCCAGGTAATGTCCAATATTTTGAATAAAAGATTTGAATATAAACAAACTTGGCCCCACAATTAACATGAATACCAATAAGAAAATGGCAAATCTCATATTCCACTCACTCAGCATTCTTATCCCTTTATCCAATCCTAAAATTAAAGATATGGTTGCAAGAACAGTAATGGCTACAATTATAATCACCTGAACCATATTACTGTTCGCTACCTGAAACAAGTACTCCAAACCTCCATTAATTTGCTGAGCTCCCAAGCCCAAAGATGTTGCCAAGCCAAATATGGTTGCTATTACCGAAATGATATCAATAATATCACCAATAGGGCCATAAATTTTATCGCCCAATAAAGGATAAAAGATAGATCGTATGGTTAAAGGCAGTTTCTTATTAAATGTAAAAAATGCCAATGCTACTCCAACAATGGCATACAGTGCCCAGGCATGAACTCCCCAGTGCAAAAAGGTAATACCCATTGATGATCTGGCAGCCAGTACTGCATCATCGCTTGATCCTAAAAAAGGATTGCTGTTAAAATGAAAGATTGGCTCAGCCACACTCCAAAATAATAGCCCTATTCCCATACCGGCACTAAAAAGCATGGCAAACCACCCCATTCTGGAAAATTCCGGCTTTGCATCCTTACCACCAATTTTGATTTTGGCATATCGCCCAAAGCCAAGATAAATGGCAAATACCAGCAAAGCATTTACCAAAAGAATAAAAAACCATCCTACCTTATTGGCTACATAATTTTGAGTATTGGCAAACCATTGCTCCATTGGCTTACCTACAATTAAAGTAGTGCTAACCAACACGGCAATTATTAATAAAGAGGTAATAAAAACCGGTCCGTTGGCTTTTATCCCTAAAAATGTTTTTTTGTCACTTCTTATTATTTCGCTCATCCTATAATGATTTGTTTTTAAAAGTAATAGCCCACATTAATATTGAAACGCATTTCCCAGTCGGCATCAGGAGTACCGGAAGCCATAGCATTGGTCCACTCAGAACCTAACCACGGCTGGTTTTTACCGGCTGCCAAATCGAAATAGGTATAGATATTTCCAGCAGTAAACATTGCACCTGTTACATTCATAACAGAATTTTCAAACTGGCTTTCGGCCTTATTCATATAACCAAAATCGTTGTAAACAATTACATTTGAAACAGGCCCCCATTTTAAAGGAATAGAATAACTTGCTCCCAGGGTATATAAACTTGCTTCTGCCGCAATCAGGTAAGGCGCACCATAAGCAGTCATAGCAATAATATTATCAGGTTCACCATCAAGGTTTTCAGGCTTGTATTTGTAATTGGAAAATTGAGCTTTTACACCAAACCTACCCGCTTTCAACTCGTAATGTGCAGCCAAAGCATAACGATTTCCCATTTCTTCGGTATCCAAATTAAAAAGGCCCCCATACTCTGCAGATATACCCAAGCGATGCTTGGCATTGGGATTTTCAATTTTATAGAAAACCGTTCCGTTCAATTGGTTTACCTCTTTATTTCTGATATTCAAATCGCCATTACCATTTAAATCAATCGAACCAACATCGTAAGAATAACGACTATTGGAAACATCTGAATTGCTCCCAAAACGAAGCTCCTCTGCGTTTTTAAAGAAAGCCAGGCTATAATCCCAACTTTCGCCCGTATGAGTATACTTTACACCCATATCGTGATCATCTTCCAGGCCAACATAGTAATTCAAACTAAAAAACCATGAGTGCGAATTGTATTGTATCATCCCGAAAGGAACTTGAGTTAATCCAAATTGCAATTCATCATTTTCATTAAAATCGTAAGCAATCCAACCTTGCTTTAGCATGGCTCCCCCAAAGTCATCAGAATAAAATCGGTATTCTGCATTAAGTTTTAAGCCTTTGTATTTTGCTTTGGCATTTAATCGGAATACATCGTAACCAAAATCGCCCCCTCGCTTTTTTTGTGAATCTTTCCAGCTTGAATAATTGTAATTGAATCGCAATGCACCACCAATATCAACTGTTGGTTTCTCTTGTGCATGTGCGCAAATAGCAGATACAAGGAAGCATATTCCAAGCATCGTTTTTAAATAAAACATAAAAGTGTATTAAATGAATATAACATGCAAACTAACAAAGTGCATGCAATGAAGTATCCGTTACAAAACGGTTATAAAAATTCGCTTAGTTGCAAGAAGGTGGGAGAAATTTATCGGACAGTATTCTGAATATAAGAAACTGAAAGCTATAGATTCTGGTATTTCGTTTAACGTGCAGGTTACCTGATTTTAATCCCATAGCTGGCAAATGTAGGCATTAAATATTCAAATACACAATAATTCCCTGATTAATAACCCGGTATTTTTTCTTAATTTTTAAAACAAATCTGACTTTCTGCGACTGATATTTTTAATCGAAATCAGGTTATTAACCTAATTCCGATTGTTTGTTATAAAAATCTACGTATATCAATCTCCTTATCCAAAGGATAATCGCTCACCGAAAGAAATCGTGTCATTTCGCGAGCAAAATAAGGTGCCAACATTACACCTTTTGTACCCAAGCCATTAAAAATAGCAATGTGTTCGTGTAAAGGATG
This sequence comes from Marinifilum sp., assembly GCA_025210415.1. Classification (GTDB taxonomy): domain Bacteria; phylum Bacteroidota; class Bacteroidia; order Bacteroidales; family Marinifilaceae; genus Marinifilum. The sequence goes on from JAOARS010000413.1 coordinate 3,550, forward strand.
AATACCCAATATGGGACGGCGATCGGAAACTGTTGGGCGAACTCCTGCCCAATGATTCACAATTTTGTAGGGCAAATCAATTAAATCATCCAATCGTTCGGTTAAATCTGATTTTGCTTCTTCAGTTGTTTCTTCATCCAAATGGTTCCAGTCGTAAGTTGCGCCAACCTTAAAACGATGATTTCCAACCGGCATTACAAATAACTGTTTGTTAATAATGTAATCTTCCTGTAAATCTTTACAGTAAATTTCGAGCAACTCACCTTTGGTTGGCTTAAACCCCAAATCTCCAAAATATGGATTATCAACAGCCCTGTATCCTTCGCAAAATACTATTGTTTCAGCCATAACACCATGCCATGATATTTGATTGTCAATAAATCCCAAATCTTTATAATCAAAATAGGAATCAATTATTAATCCTTCTCTTTTAAAAAATTTGCGAAGCTTCTTTAGCATTTTGGGCATATCAACATATCCCGATTTTGTTACCCTTCCGTAGGAGGAAAAACCTTTAATCCCTTTGCCAACATTGTTTATGCCAATATCAGCAATATAATTCGTAAAATTTTCTTGTTCTCTTCTCTCTTTCCACAATAAAGTTTCCTGTTCCGAAAGTGGCTTTAAAATATCCTTTTCGTACACAAACTTATGTCCTAAAAATTCTTCCAATTCACGATAAGTATCAAACATTACCGGCAAGCAATCATCAACCATCCAGCTTTTGGTTAATCGTTTAAATACAACCGGATTAAACAAACCAGCAGCTACATCCGAAGCCTTTCTAAGTTCCAGACTTGAGATAATTTTAAAATTTAAACCCGCTTTGTACATATTATAAGCAAGCAACGAGCCTGCAATTCCCTGCCCTACAATTAAAAACTTTTTATTCATTTAAAACGTGAATTTTAGGTGTG
>JAOARS010000414.1 GCA_025210415.1 Marinifilum sp.
ATCAAGAGCTTATCGAAAAGTAATTGATAATAATGATTTAAAAACAGCTAAAGAAATTCTTGCCTATGATATGGGACGTGAGAAAACTGGTTATTTTCTTGCTGGAAATGTAAATAAGGCCATTACTGAGAATACAAACACTGGAATTTTGATTGGCTCTGTTGAAAAGAGAAATAGAAACATCGTAATCTTCTCCTCTTCGCATGACATACAAATTGGAAACAGAATCAGATTCAAGCAAAAGAATGGTGAACCTCAAAAAGCTGTTAAGGTTAAAGAATTTAAAGAGCTTAGCAAAGGTTCATATCAAATCGAAGTTGCAAATATTATAGCCAATAAAGGAGATCAAGTATATCTGGCCGGAATGATGCAGGAGAAATTTCCAAACAAATTTCGAGAAGAAGGAAAGCTTCTGAGAGCTAATATGCATAGAGCAGAGAAAGCTAAAATCCTAAATTCATTAGGCAAAAAGAATATTCCTCAAAAAGAGCAAATCTATGTTCGAATTGATTCTCTGGCATGGTTGCGTAAAGTTCATTTAAATGAAGTCAACTACCTAATTCTTAACCTGAAAAAATCGGAATGGGAAGAGTTGAAATGGGATGCTCCATTTCTTCAAAAGAATGCAAACAAGCTTATTATTGAATTGCCGAAGTTCATTCAGGAAAAAGATTTGGAATTCTACAAGCAGTTTTGCAAAAAGGCCATGCGTAATGGATACCAAAACTTTATGCTGAGTCATCTTTCACAAAAACTACTGCTTCCAAACAAAGCTCGTATTTCTTGCAACGAGAATGTGTATTTGTTTAACGATGCAGCAATTGCCTACTTGCGAGATGAAAAAATCAACTTGTTCTGTCATCCACAGGAAAATGATTTGGAGAATTTGTTAAAAAGCAATGATCGTTTTGGAATTGTTCCTGTTTACTTCTACCCTCAATTATTCTATTCTCGTATGCCAGTTAAAACGGTAAACGATGTGTTGATTGATGATATGCAGGGTGAATACAATAAAGAACTTCGCGATGGAATGACCATTGTTTATCCAAAACATCCTGTAACATGGATGCAGCAGAAAAACAATTTGTATAAAGAAGGATTCCGACGATTTTTGATTGATTTAAGCAATGAGAAAGTATCATCCAACACTTTTAAAAGATTAATGAAGAGTTTCCTACATTCGAAACAAGTGCAGCCATCAACAAGTTTTAATTTGAAGAAGGGGCTGAAATAATTTAATTACGAATTAGGAATGAGTAATTACGAAAAAAAATCTTTTACAATCGTAATTCGTAATTGCCAATTCGTAATTCGATAAAACATGTTGCGAAATCGGTAAAAACGCATCGCTAAAAGGTAGTTTTTTACTATTTTGGCGGTTCAACAATTTTAATATTAACACTAAACCTAACAAAGTGAAAAAGACGTTCCTTTATTTACTTGTGGCAGGTATTGCATTTACTGCCTGCGATGGAAAAAAAAGCGAGCAAAAGACTGACAATCCGTTTTTTGCCAAGTACAACACCCCTCATCAAACTCCTCCGTTTGATTTAATTAAATTCGAACATTTCGAGCCTGCTTTCATGAAAGGTATGGAAGAAGGTCGTGCGGAAATTGATGCTATTGCAAATAGCAAAGAAGCTCCAACTTTCGAAAATACTGTTCTAGCTTACGAAAAAGCAGGTGCATTACTTGATAAAGTAGGTAATGTATTCTACAATATCAAAGGATCAGAAAACAACGATTCTATTGCTGCTTTAGCCAAAAAATTATCTCCCCTTACTACTAAGTATAGTGCAGATATCAGCTTAAACGAGAACTTATTCAAAAGAATTAAAGCTGTTTACGAACAAAAAGGTCAGTTAAAGCTTTCTGTTGAAGAACAAACAATGCTTGAAAAAATTTACCAAGGATTTGTTCGTGGTGGAGCCAATCTTCCTGCTGACAAGAAAGAAAAACTTCGCGCTATTGATTCTGAAATTTCTTCTCTAACTCTTCAGTTTGGTGAAAATGTATTGAAAGAGACCAATAACTTTGAATTGGTTATCGATAATGAAAAAGATCTTGCTGGTCTTCCTGCCGGTGTAATTGGTGCTGCTGCTGAAACTGCAAAAGCCACTGGCAAAGAAGGAAAATGGGTATTCACAACTCAAAAACCAAGCATGTTACCATTCTTACAATATGCTGACAACCGTGACTTACGTAAGCAATTGTACATGGGATATGTAAATCGTGGCAACAACAACAACGAGTACGACAACAAAGAAATTGCTAAAAAATTAGTTAACCTTCGTATCCAACGTGCTAAACTGTTCGGATATAACAACTATGCAGAGTTTGTGCTTGAAAAGAACATGGCAAAAACGCCTGAAAAAGCTTTCGAATTATTGAACAAACTTTGGAATGCGGCACTTCCTAACGCTAAGAAAGAAGTGAAGGAAATGCAAAAGATCATCAACAAAGAAGGTGGTAAATTTAAGTTAGCCTCATGGGATTGGTGGTACTATGCTGATAAGGTGAAGAAAGCTAAATACAATCTTGACGAAGAAGAATTACGTCCATATTTCGAAATTAATAATGTACGCGATGGTGCTTTTGCATTGGCTACTAAACTTTGGGGCATCAAATTCGTTGAAAGAAACGACATTGCTAAATTCAACCCAGAAAACCAAGTATTTGAACTGCAAGAAGCTGATGGGTCTCACATTGGTATTTTCTATTTGGATTATCACCCACGTACTTCGAAAAGAGGTGGTGCTTGGATGAGCTCATTCCGCAAGCAATCAGGCTTTGGAACCGATAAAGAAGTTACTCCTATTGTAATGAATATCTGTAACTTTACTAAGCCTGTTGGCGATACTCCTGCTCTATTAACTCCAGACGAGGTTCAAACTCTGTTCCACGAGTTTGGTCACGCTCTACACGGATTCTTCTCTAAGTGCAAATACAACTACTTATCAGGAACTTCTGTAGCACGTGATTTTGTTGAGCTTCCATCACAAATTATGGAAAACTGGTGTTTCGAGCCGGAAATGTTGGCAATTTACGCCAAACACTACAAAACTGGTGAAGTGATTCCTGCCGAGTTGGTAAAGAAAATTCAGGATGCAGGTAAATTCAACCAAGGTTTTGCAACTGTTGAATACCTTGCTGCTTCTATGTTGGATATGAAATATCACACACTAAGCGAAGAGTTAACCGAAGATGTGATGACATTCGAGAAGAAATATCTTAACGAATTGGGATTGATTCCTGAAATTTATTCAAGATATCGTTCTACCTACTTCAATCACATTTTTGCTGGTGGTTATTCAGCTGGTTACTACGCTTACATTTGGGCTGGTGTATTGGATACTGATGCTTTCCAGGCTTTCAAAGAAACTGATTTATTCAACAAGGAAACTGCTAAATTATTCCGCGATAATGTATTGGCTAAAGGTGGTACCGAAGATCCAATGGAATTGTACGTACGATTCAGAGGTGCTGAACCAAGCATTGATCCACTATTGAACAAGAGAGGACTAAAATAATCAAAAGTTGTTGGCAATTAGCCATTCGCTTTTAGCAAAATCATAAAATCCGATTCACGATGTGAATCGGATTTTTTTCATTTCAGCATCAACTTGTTCGCAACTGATAACTTTTATCTAACTCATGAGTTAGTTTGTTGAATATTTGAATTTACCAACGCTCAACAAACTTATTTTTGGTATCATGTATGTAAATCATCTTGATACTTGTGTCTTGCTACTTCATTAAGGTACTGATAACTGTATATCATTCTTCGTATTCTGCTTTGGTGATATACATGTTCAATACCTTCTTCTGCATGGCATCAATCGGATAGCCTTCAGGTTCCAATACAAAATTCATAGCAATACCATCCAACATCGAAATTAAGAATTCTGTTTCCATTTCAGGATCAGCAGCTCCACTCTGACTGAAATATTCATTCAACACATCAAACTTCATACTTACAATTTCATCTAACTCTTGCTGATACAAAGGCAACACACCAGGCTGCAAACGCAATGCATAAAACAGCTTAAAGAACTTTAGGTTTTTCTCAATAGAATCGAAATAATCATTAATAAAGAAGAGTAACTCCACTTCTTGTAAATGCCCGTCATCATTTGGGTCTAACCCATCAAACAGAATATGAACTGCTTCTGCAACAATGGTATGTAATAAATCTTCTTTGGTTTCGAAATAGGAGAATAATTTGTCTTCAGACATTTGAGTTGCCTTGGCAATACTTGCTCCTTTTGCAGTAAAATATCCATCTTGTACGAAAATTTCTAAGGCTGTACTTAAAATTTCTCTTCTTTTCTCAACATCTTCAGGTAATTTGTTTATAGGAGCCATAATTATAATCTTTAAGTTGAAAGTATCTGTTTTTACCTAAGTTACAACAGAATATCATTTCTGTCCAAAAAAATAATAGTGCCTTAATGTTCAAATTTGCCATAATTTATATCTCGAAGAGTATATTTCCCCATTCTTCAAAAACAGAAAATAACAACATGCATCCCAAATATAGATCTTATTATTCACTTGCCTCAAAAAAACAATCTCTCTACTCAAAAAAATAGAACATTCATCCATTTTTTTTTCTTAAATGATTCTATTTCTTCAACTTCATTAAAACTTAATGAGTGACAAACATACAATCTACATCCATTAACGACATAAATTTTAACATTAAAAGACTTCGATATTAATATGAGGATAATATTCTGAGTTTTAAATTTTATAAAAACTTAATTTGGTATTAATTATAAAACTAGAAACAGATATTGTTTCAAGATATCAAAAATTAAAAAATACTTATCATATCTAAAAACTATTTAAAATAGAAGAATATGGAAACTAATGCAATTAAAGAAACTAGTGCCAGAACTATTAAATTATCAGCTCCATGGTATACACTTCAAAGAAAAATTGCTTTTACAATTGGTCAATCTGCCGAAATTATGGTATCACAATTAGATACAAAAAACTATCAGGTAATTGTAACAGCAGCATACGAAAATACTGCAAAAGCTTTGGCAAGTACATTACAACTAAAGCATGAAATAGGAAACATAACAGTTAATATTCTTGTTAAGGATATAAATGGTAATTCGTGGGTTCCAAATGAGAAAGAAAATACAACTAATTATTTAAAAGACTATCTAAAAGCAGCTCTAGTAAATAATCCTTTGGTATTTTCAGTACAAGAGTTTAAGTCAGCTGCAGCTATTTGTTGTACTCCTAATGTAGTTCAGTTTTATAATGATGATGTTAGTAACCCTTACTCATTCACCTCAATGCTTGCAGCAGATGCTTTCCGCGAAGTATTTAGAAATGAAATTGAAATTTATACTATTGGTAGAGAAATAGGAAATTTCTAATGATATTATTGAAGAATAATCTATATCACGTATTATTCAAATTTTAATTTAACACATTATGAACAAATAAAATTAAACGAATTATGTCGAAAGCAAATAAATTTAAGAACGGAACAGAAAACAGAACTTTCAAAATCAACAATGATGGAAGAAAAGAAGTAGAATTAAAACCTTCTCAGGTTGTAAGATTCGGTAATAATCCTAAAACAGAATATTGGATTGATGGAAACAAATATAAAGTTAAGCCAGATAAAAATTATATGATTGGTAATTTGAATGGAAAGGTTGAGATTGAAGAATACAGCAAAGCTGGACATGGTCATATTGGAACAGCTAACATAGAAAGATAAGCTTATAAAACGCATACTATGTTTAATAAGATCATTTTAGGATATGAATTATTAATATCAGTAATTCATACCCTTTTTCAATTTCAATTATAGCTCTGTATGATTTATAGTGAGTAAATAGTACTAAATATAGTATTGAAATAAAAGTTTAAAAATATCACAAAAAAAGGATTTCCAATATTGGAAATCCTTTTTTTGATTCATACTAAATCAACCTTTCTTCTTTCAGTATTTTCTTCAACTTTTCGTGTCGCTTATTAAACTTGTCCTTTAAAATATCCATAAATTGTCTGAACTCTTTTGTTTTATTGATCTCATCTAATAATGGATCATCCTCCAAGAACATGATGACCCACAACGAATACTGGTCTTCTTCAGCAAATAACTTCAACTCTTTGAAAGCTCTCTCCTTATCTCCTTCCTGTACGGCACAAACTGCCAAACTTAAATGTTTGTATATTGAAGTATGCGTGTTTGCAAATTCTCTATAAGCATCAAATAATTTTTTGGCTTCCTGATATTTGCCCACTTTTGCATATACATGAGCAATTTTAGAATC
>JAOARS010000415.1 GCA_025210415.1 Marinifilum sp.
CTGAAATGTTTTTAATTGGATTTTTCTGCTCAAAATGCAACTGTATCCAATGCTTATCTATTTGAAAATACAAGATTTAAAAGAAGAGGTTTATTAAAATCCTGACAGAAGTTTTTTTTCAATTTTGCACAGCCTACCCTAAAGGACTTATCTTGTGCGCAGGTCCCTTTAGAGAATGGAAGGTTGAGCGAGGGGAAGACTACTGACTTAAAGATATTGCCGCATGGAGAGATACCTGGAAATAGTAGAGTATCCACAATAGAAACTATTACAAATGATTTATTTTTCTTTTATTTTTGCGAACTTAGCATTTACATTCAATACCAAGTCAATGATAAATTTTTTGCGATTAACAGATATTCGTTCTAAAAAACTAAGAGTATTCCTGATTTCTGTAATGTTGATTTTAATTGTTGCAGGAGTTATTCTATTTAATCTCTATACGAAGATTTTTTCAAAAAATATCGATTTAAAAGGCGAAGTTACGGCCTATTTGTATATTCCAAATTCAGCAACTCAAGATCAGGTAATTGATTTGTTGGAAGAGCAGGATTGGGTAAAGAACTCCAATTCATTGGAGTGGGTAATGGACAAAAAAAATTACTCACATCACATTCATGGGGGGCGTTACTTGATTAAGGATGGCATGGCTAATAACGATTTGGTGAATTTGCTTAGATCAGGCGTACAGAATCCGATTCAACTGACTTTTAACAACACAAGAACTCTTGAAGATTTTGCAGGAAAAATTGCCAGGCAAATAGAAGCAGATTCGATAAGTTTAATTACCGCTTTGCGCGATGAAACTTTAATTGCGAAATATGGTTTTAAACCTGAAACTGTGATTGGAATGTTCATTCCCAATACCTATCAGTTGTACTGGAACACCAGTACCAATGCTTTTATGGACAGAATGTATAAAGAATATTCAAGGTTCTGGAATGCCGATAGATTAAAGAAGGCTGAAAAGATTGGATTATCGCCTGTTGAAGTCAGCACTTTGGCTTCTATTGTTGATGAGGAAACCATTAAGAACGATGAAAAAGCTCGTGTTGCAGGGGTTTACATGAACCGATTGAAGAGAAAAATAAAGCTGGATGCCGATCCGACTTTGAAATTTGCTTTGGGCGATTTTAGCATCAAAAGAGTACTGAACAAGCACAAAAGAATAGATTCTCCTTATAATACTTACAAGTATCGCGGTTTGCCTCCCGGGCCAATTCGTCAATCTTCTGTTTCAGGATTAAATGCTGTGTTGAACTATGAGAATCATAAGTATTACTATTTCTGTGCTAATCCTGATTTTTCGGGATATCACATATTTGCACGTACACTAAGGGAACACAACCGCAATGCAAGAAAATACCAGAACGAGTTGAATCGAAGAAGGATTATGAAGTAGAGGAAAAGGTTCACGCAAAGAGCACCAAGATATTTATAAAAAAAGAACGCAAAGGACTAATAGTCCTTTGTGTTCTTTTTTATTTATTCTTTTTCTGCGCTCTTTGCGTGAACCCTTTATATAGCATTAACCTCCATCTCCAACTTCACACCAAATTTAAACATTACCGATTTACGAATATCGTTTGCCAATTTCAAAATATCATTGCCTTTGGCATTGCCATAATTCACCAATACCAATGCTTGATCTTTGTGAACTCCTGCATCGCCAAATCGTTTGCCCTTCCAGTCGCATTGTTCAATTAACCATCCGGCAGCCAGTTTGGTTTCAAAATCATTTACCTCGTAGGTTGGTAAGTTTTCGTATTGCGCTTTTAACTTGTTGGCTTTTTCCTTGTCAACAATCGGATTTTTAAAGAAGCTACCAGCATTGCCTAATTCTTCAGGATTGGGTAACTTGCTTTCGCGGATTTTAATAATTACTTCGCGAATGTTTTTTAGGTTTATTTCGCCATATGCTTCCAACTCCTTACTTACCGCACCATAATGAACTTTAAATTCGGGTTGTTTTTGTAAGCGGAACTGAACATGAGTGATAATGAAAAGATTTTTGTATTCATTCTTGAACACAGAGTTGCGGTAATCGAATTCGCAATGAGCATTGCTAAAGGCTACAGCATTTTTGGTCTCGATGGAAACAGCTTCAACTGTTTCGATTACTTCTTTAACTTCAACACCATATGCACCAATGTTTTGTACAGGCGATGCTCCAACAGCACCGGGAATCAATGATAAGTTTTCAATTCCACCATAATTGTGATCAACACACCAGTTTACGAATTCATCCCAATCCTCGTTTGCTCCAACACGAAGCAGTACGGTATCATCATCTTCCTCTATAACATCAATTCCTTTAATGTTAGGGTGAAGTATCAAACCATCAAAATCTTCGGTAAACAAAAGGTTGCTACCACCTCCTAATATCAAGTATTGAATATCAATGATGTTGTTTTTTTGTAGAAATTCCAGTATTTCTTGCTGTTGTTCGAATTCGAAGAAATATCGGGCCTTAGCCTCAATGCCAAATGTATTGTGCTTTTTAAGGCAATAATTTTTTAAAAGTTGAGCCATTGAATTAGTTAATGAGTTTAATGTGTAAATGAGTGAATGGGGGATTAGACTAGTTCTTTTTTCAACAAATCTACAAAGCCCAGAATGTCTTCTTTTGTTGTATCGAATGAGCATAACCAGCGAACTTCTCCGGCATGCTCGTCCCAAATCCAGAAGAAATACTCTTCCTGAAGTTTTTCAATCTTATCTTTAGGTATCAATGCCCAAATGCCATTGGTTTGTACTTCCTGAGTTATTTTTACCTGTGGTATCTTTTCTACTTCAGTTTTTAATAGTTTCGCCATTGCATTTGCATGACGGGCTGTTTTTAACCAAAGATCATTGCTTAGCATTGCATCAAACTGAGCTCCGATGTATCGCATTTTAGAGCAAAGTTGCATGCTTTGCTTGCGAACATATTTGGTATTTTTCGATAATTCAGAATTAAAGAAAACAACGGCTTCGCCAAGCATCATTCCATTTTTTGTACCTCCAAAGCTTAAGACATCGATACCTGCATTTGTGGTAATTTCCTTCACATCAACATCAAGGCTTACCACTGCGTTTGCCAATCGTGCACCATCCATATGCACATACATGTCGTGTTCGTGAGCCAAATCGCAAATGGCCTTTACCTCTTTAGGAGTGTAAACTGTTCCCAGCTCGGTACATTGAGTTATAGAAATTACTTTTGGCTGTGAGTGATGTTCGAAACCAAATCCGTGCAATTGGGGCTTTATCAGTTCAGGTGTAAGTTTTCCGTTCGGAGTATCGATTGGAATTACCTTGCAACCTGTAAATTTATCGGGAGCACCGCATTCATCAACCTGAATGTGTGCTGTAGACGGACATATTATTGAATGATAGGATTGTGTTAAAACCGACAGGCCAATTACATTGGCTCCTGTTCCGTTAAATGCAAAATAAACATCGATATGATTTCCGAACAATTGTTTGAATTTTTCTATGGCCGAAGCGGTATAGTGATCGCCACCATATGCCATTACATGTCCTTGGTTCGCTTGGGTTATGGCTTCTAAAACTTCGGGTAGAATGCCAGAAAAATTGTCACTTGCAAATCCTCTTTTATGCATTTTGTCTGTCTTTTGATTGAAAACGTAAAAGTAAGTTTTCTAATCAAAACATCAGAATAAAAGCATAAAAACCTGAATTTGATCAATCGTAAAATTATTTCTTCAGGAGTTTTCGGACCTTATGAATTAGGGTTCTATATGATTTTTAGTGGGTGAGTTAATTAAATAGTACTTAAAATATTTAAAGTGTCCAAAGTACTTAAAGTTAAAATATGAGATATGAATAATAAAAAACTCCACCCAAAGGGCAGAGTTTTTTATTTTTTTTACCCACATCGATATAGAGTCTCAATTAGTAGAAAGCTCTTATGCCATTCGCTTTCTTCTTTTTCCATAAAACGAATGTTGCCTTTGCGATCGGGTAGGAGAATGTAACACAAGTTTTTATCATCAACAGCAATAAGTAAACCAATGATGACAGCACTAATTTTAGTATAAAATTGTGTTTAGCTGTAATGATCCTGTAATAATTTCATTGTGTTTTTAAAGCTTTTTTCATGATCTATTTTTGGATCATCTTTCAAATAAGCTTTTACTGTTTTTACCAGATCTGTAATTAGTTCATACTCTTTGCTTTTTTTCATGAAATTCTCGGGTTTGCCAATGTAATTTCCCGGACTATCCTCAACAATAGGAGCAATATTGGCCCATTTCTTTGTAACGGTAAAAGTAACTTTTGCTTTTGGCTCAATATCAGAACTACCAAGAACAATATCTCCATCACGATTGAGCCTCCAAAAATAATCTTTGGTATTTTTAAGTAATTTTTCAAGCATAACTAAAAGTATTAAGAGATTCTACATAAAAATAGTTGTGACTTTTTTAATTTATAAAATTTATAGAACTTTTGCAGCTGTATTACAAATTCAAATTTAATTTTTCATTAAATGATTAGAGATATTTCTTCCGGAAAGCTTATGATAGTGTCTGATTTGCATGGCAATGGATACGATTTTAGACAAATATTAAAGACTTACAAGCAATTAAAGAAGAAGGGAAAAGCTGATTACTTGGTATTTTTAGGTGATTTGGTTCATGCTTATCCGGGTAAACAGAAGGATGAATCTTTGGAAATGATTGAGGAGTTGATGGGTTTAAATGCCAATCAGCCCGGTAGCGATGTAATATGCCTGTTGGGCAATCATGAATTTGTTCACATCTATCACATTCCATTGGCAAAAGGGCCTTTGGAGTTTACTTCCTGGTTCGAGTATCGAATACAAAAGTGTAGGGGAGAGGTAATTGAGTTCTTTATGAATATGCCATTAATGCTGCGAACCAAGGGAGGAACACTAATTAATCATACAGGTGCTTCAAACAGATTTGGAAGTGACAATACGATTGGTTTGCAGTATTTGAAAGATTTCAATCATCAGGGGGAGTTTACCAAACATCTGGACAACATTAAAAAATACGATCCGCAAATTGGTTCTGATTTTATGAATACTGATAAAGGTGATTTTTTATGGGATATTCTGATGAATGGGAATGAGAAACAGTATGGAGAAGAATATCACAAGTATGTGAATGAGTTGCTTGGTGTTGTGAGTGAAGATCGAAAAGAGAATCCGATAAATACCTTGGTTTGTGGACATATTGCTGCTGAATATGGTGCTGAAGTGATTGGAGATAAACATTTGCGTGTTTGCACAAGTGCCGGAGCTTTAGGCGATTTGGAAAAGAAGTTTTTGCTGATTGATGCTTCGAAACGTTACGAAAATGCAGCAGAATTGATTGAATATTGCAGGGACTTGTATTGATCTACAGTTTTTTTGAGCATCTTGTAAATCAAACCAATGAACCAATGACCAAAAACTAACCAACCATTATTATAAATTGTGACGCATTTCCAAAGGTGCAATTCCTGTTTTGGCTTTAAACTGCTTGTTAAAATAAGATGGGCTGTTGAATCCACACTCATATGCAATTTGAGCTACGCTTAGTTTATCTTCGGCCAAGAGTTTTTGTGCATAATTAATGCGCATTTCATTCAGGAATTCAGAAAAGGTTTTTTGTGTTTTGTTTTTAAAGAATCTGCAAAATGCAGTTTTACTCATGTTAGCCACCTTTGCCGCTTCATCCAAATCAATCTTCTGCTGAAAGTTTTTACTTACATACTCATAAATTTGATATAATTTTTGATTGCTACTTTGCTTGAATGATTCCACAAAATTATCGGAAGCCAAATATTCCAAATCTTCCGATTGAGCAATAAGTTGTAGTATTTGTAGCAGAACAATTATTCTTTGCGAATAATCTGAAGCATGAAGGTTTTTTAGGCATTGAATAATTTTGTATTTCGTACTGCCTTTTATGCGAATTCCCTTAAAGGAATTGGTAAGCATTTCTTTAATTTTTCTCATTTCAGGCAAAAGAAAAAACTCTTTACCAAAACTATCTTCTTTGAAATGAACCACCCAGGCAATCACTCGTTCTTCAGATTCTTTTTTATAATACAGGTCATCATTTTTCATGATGTGTGGTGTGTTTGGCCCAATAAATACCATATCACCATCTTTAAAATGATCGATACAATCGCCTATAACCAATGTACCATGACTTTTTTCTATAAAGATCAATTCATACTCCGGATGATAATGCCAAGGTACCTCAATGTGTGGCAAAACATCTATTTTCAATCGGAATGAATGCTCTCTTTTTACTGAAATCTCCTCTAATATCAACGACATGATTGTATTATTTTATCATTTAGGAATAGTTATTTTAAAATTGGTGCTAATATAGTGTTTTTAGATTGTGAATATTTATAGCCTGTTAATTTTTCTTTAAGATTGGCAATTCAAACTGTGACCATATTTTTAATCGAACTCAGGTAGGATATTAATTAGGCTTAATGTTAAAATAGTACAAGTAAATGGTAAAATAGTAAAATAGAATTATTAAAGAATAGTTGAAATTTGTGAACACGAATGATTGGAAAATAAGTTGGCATTATAACCTGTATGATATTAACCTGATTTCGATTAAAAATATCTATCACAGAAAATTAGATTTATTTAAGGTTTGCTTTAAAAAATCTGAAAGAATATCGGGATATTTTGAAGCGTTTTTCAAGTGAAGATTGGATGAAGATGAATTTGCCTGCTTTTGGCATAAATTCCCTCGAAATATCCCGATATTCCTTCGAAAATTTGAGAAAATATCTACTCAAAATCAGTGCAAACTGTGACAATAGTTTTAATCGAACTCAGGTTAATAGGTGCTTTAGTAGAATGGTGCAAAAACAACGACAACATCAAATCACTTTCGGGAGGTGTGGAAAGCGATAATATTGGCTCCATTAAAATCATGGAAAAAACAGGTTTCTCTCTGTCCAGGAAAAGTAATCCGTCTGATCAGGTGTTGTTCTATGAAATTGTATTCAATAGAAAAAATTAATAACCTGTATCATACTTCATTAATTATCCGAATCAATGGTTGAGCCAGAGAATGAATTGACACTGATTTTTAAGATTTTATACCGATTGTATAATGAAATTTTGATAGAAAAATACAGTAAATAAACCCTAGTGTTTTAGGCACGGCATTAAATAATACCAATTTTATTTTGGAATGAGCGTTAAATTGTTTTGAATATTTTGAGTTTAGACAAGTTAAAAAATTAAGGCATAGCAGAGTTACGGCGCAATTTTTTAATGAAGTGTAAACTTAAAATAGCAGAAGAATAATGC
>JAOARS010000416.1 GCA_025210415.1 Marinifilum sp.
ATTAAGGCAAACACTTCGTTCTAAACCTTTCTCGATTAAGTTGGCAAAGATCTTACGGCCAAACTTAACACTTTGAGAAAAATCAGCATCAGCACTAAAATCGTTCAATGAGTATCCAATTGATGGAATTCCATTCAAACAACCTTCAATGGTAGCTCCCATGGTACCCGAATAAAGTACACTAACCGATGTATTTGCACCATGATTAATTCCTGAAACCAAAAAGTCCGGCGTACGTGGTAAAATCTTATTCAAGGCCAACTTTACACAATCAACAGGAGTTCCCTTGCACGAATAGATGTGCAAGTTCTCCTCGTCGCGAACCTTTTTTATTCGAATAGGAACTTCTACTGTTATGGAGTTTGATTTTCCTGAATTGGAACGGTTTGGGGCCACAACATAAATATCTCCGAAGCCTTTCACCATTGCCACCAAAGCTTTAATTCCTTTGGCATTTAATCCATCATCGTTAGTAACAAGTATAATTGGTTTATCGCTCATATCTCAAATTTGATAATTGTACAAATATATCCGAATTTAAAGCAATAAGCAATACTTAATAATTTCAATCAAAAGTTAGAAGTACTTAAAGTTAGAAGTGCCTTAAATTAAAAAATAGACTAGCTTAAAATCCACAAGAATTACTCCTTTTACCTCTAGAGATCTTTTAATACCATTAAACTTTCACTCTCCTAGTTTCATTACTCACTCAAATCATTACACTTTAAGTACTTTAGGCACTTTAAGTAGTTAAGGCACTTGTATCAAAAGTTAATAATTCGATGTTTATTACACTTTCTCCGATTAAAAACTTTAACCCATGATTCGCATTAATATTTAACCACTTTATCCTTAGATCATCTTTGGTACTTGAGCCTAAAATTTCTACTTTTGTAAGCTTGTAGAATAGTGTGTCGAAATTGTAACACCTTTTCTTAAAAATGATAATTATCTGATAAAATATACATACAAATGAAGGTATCGTACAAATGGCTGAAAGATTACATTGACATTGATCTTTCTCCTGCTGAAATGGATGAAATTCTTACTCAAATTGGATTGGAAGTTGGCGGAATCGAAAAGTTCCAGTCTATTAAAGGTGGATTAGAAGGATTGGTTATTGGTGAAGTTAAAACCTGCGAACCACATACAAACTCAGATCATTTAAGCATTACAAGCGTTGATGTAAACAATGGTGAACTTTTACCTATTGTTTGTGGCGCACCTAATGTTGCTGCAGGACAAAAAGTAGTGGTTGCTACAGTTGGAACTGTTTTGTACGATGGCGACGAAAGTTTTACCATTAAAAAATCGAAGATTAGAGGTGAGCTTTCAATGGGTATGATTTGTGCTGAGGACGAAATTGGCCTTGGCAATGCACATGATGGCATTATGGTACTCCCTAAGGATGCAACTGTAGGAACTCCTGCCAAAGAATACTTTAACATTGAGGATGACTTGACCATTGAGATTGATTTGACTCCTAACCGTATTGACGGTGCATCGCACATTGGTGTGGCTCGCGATATGGCCGCATATCTAAAGCAACAAAAAGAGATTGACTATAAACTTCCTTCGGTTGAAGATTTTAAAGTTGAAAACAACAACTTATCTATCGATATTAAGGTTGAAAACAACGAAGCCTGCCACCGTTACTCAGGTGTTTGCATCAGCGGCGTAAAAGTTGCTGAATCACCGGAATGGTTGCAAAATCGCCTGAAAGCAATTGGTTTGAGTCCAATCAACAATGTGGTGGATATCACCAACTATGTGTTGTTTGAAACGGGGCAGCCACTGCACGCATTCGACTATGTGAAAGTAAAAGGCAAAGTGGTTGTGAAGACTCTTGCCGACGGAACATTATTCAAAACACTGGATGAAGTTGAGAGAGAATTAAATGAAAAGGATTTAATGATCTGCAACGAAACTGAGCCAATGTGTATTGCAGGTGTATTCGGTGGAATTGAATCAGGTGTAAGCGAAACTACTACTGATATTTTCTTGGAAAGTGCATACTTCGATTCAGTATTTGTTCGAAAAACTGCACGTCGTCATGGATTGAACACCGATGCTTCTTTCCGTTTCGAACGTGGTACTGATCCAAACAATACAATTTATGCAATGAAACGTGCAGCTCTTTTAATCAAAGAGATTGCCGGTGGTAAAATTGCATCGGATGTTATTGATATTTATCCAAATCCTGTTGAAGATTTCAAGGTTGAAGTGAGTGTTGAACGCATTGAAAACTTAATCGGAAAAGAGATTGGAAAAGAAACCATTAAAAATATTCTTGCTGCTTTAGAAATTAAGGTTGAGAAAGAAGATGGTGACAAATTGAACCTATTGGTCCCTCCATACAGAGTTGATGTGAAACGCGAGGCTGATATCGTTGAGGAAGTATTGCGTATTTATGGTTTCAACAATGTTGAGGTTCCTGCTAAGGTGAATGCATCTTTGAGCTATGCACCAAAAATTGACGAACACAAGCTGAGAAATACCATTGCTGATATGTTGACAGCTGCTGGTTTCAACGAAATCATGAACAACTCGTTGACCAAAGCTTCTTACTATGAAGGCTTGGAAAGCTTTAAGCAAGAACAAACAGTTCGTATTTTCAATCCACTAAGTTCTGATTTGAACGCAATGCGTCAAGGATTGCTATTCGGAGGTTTAGAGTGCGTGGCTTACAATATCAACCGTAGAAACTCAGATTTGAAATTCTATGAGTTTGGTAAATCATACCAACACATTGTGAATCCAGAGAATGAAAATCCGGTTGACAACTATTTCGAGAAAGAGCGTTTGGGAGTATTCATGTGTGGTAACAAAACTGCTACAAGCTGGAATTTGAAAGAAGAGCCAACAAGCTTCTTCCACATGAAGGCTTACGTTGAAAATATTTTGAAACGATTAGGTTTCAATATCGAGAAATTGAGAATTAGAGAAACCGAAAACGACCAGTTTACTGAAGGCTTAAGCTACGGCGTAAAGAAAAAAGTGTTGGTTGAAATGGGTATGGTTAACGGAAAAATCTTGAAAGCAATGGATATTGACACTCCTGTTTACTATGCAGATTTCGATTGGGCTTTATTAATTCAGGAAACAATGAAGAATAAGGTTTCTTACACTGAATTACCTAAGTACCCTGCTGTAAAACGTGATCTTGCTTTGTTAATTGACAAGTCGGTAAGTTTTGCAGAGGTGAAAACAATTGCTTTCAACTGCGAGAAGAAACTATTAAAATCTGTTTCATTATTCGACGTTTACGAAGGTGAAAAATTAGGCGAAGGCAAAAAATCATACGCAGTGAGTTTCATTCTTCAGGATACTGAGAAAACTTTAAACGACAAGCAGATTGACAAGATCATGCAAAAACTGATTAAAAGCTACGAAAAACAATTGGGAGCCGAGCTTCGTTAATTGTATTCAGATATCATTTGAAAGCCGATTCCCTGTGGAATCGGCTTTTATTTTATCTATACATTTTTCTCCCAAAACCATTAGCATGCACACATCCCAAGCATAGCACTCTCTCCATACATCATTGACTTACAGGTCAATATTTCGTAAATTGCGTATTAAATTTGATTTTAAACCAAAATACGTCGAAAGCTGACTTCAAACCCGAAGTGCAATATGCCAGTAATTTTATTCACTATGGCAATCGGATACCACAAAAAAGTCAGTAAAGAAGGGAATGGAGATGTAGAAAAAGGAGACGCTATGAAAAAATTTAAAACAGCAATTGTAATCCTGCTTTTTACCTATAGTACGGGTTGTAATTTTATCACAAAAGACCAGCATTCAGATATTTCGAAAGCTGGATTATCAACGAATCAGACCGCAAAAGAACATGATGAATCCTATTATGATTTGGGAGGATTTCATCATAAGGTAAGTACTGAATCAAACCAAGCACAGCTATGGTTTAACAGGGGCTTGGCATTGTGTCATGCATTCAATCACGAGGAAGCAGTTCGCTGTTTCGAACGTGCATTACAAGAAGATCCGGCAATGCCAATGGCACTGTGGGGAATTGCATATGCCTGGGGACCCAATATTAACAACCTGGAAATTGAATCCCATCAAATAGCCCAGGCAGCCAATTGTTTGCACCTAGCTGAATTACACTCTAAAAATGCCAGTCCAATAGAGAAGGACCTGATCTCAACACTCGCACTTCGATACGCCACGCCTGTACCCGAAAACAGGCACTCACTCAACAAGACCTACTCCGATGCGATGCGAAAATTGCACAAAAAGTATCCTGAAGACGTACTGGTTACGGCACTGTTTGCCGAAGCACTAATGAACTTGCGCCCTTGGAACCATTGGTCTCCCGATGGTAAACCTGCTGAAGAAACCCTTGAAATTGTTAAGGTTTTGGAAGATGGACTCAAACGTTACCCTAACAATCCGGCCTTGTGCCACTTTTACATTCATGTAATGGAAGCCTCTCCCACACCCGAAAAAGCTTTACCTGCAGCCGATGCCCTACGCAATTTAATGCCCGGTGCAGGACACCTTTTGCATATGCCCTCGCACATTGATGTACTTGTAGGAAATTACGATGCTGCCAACAAAGCCAACCAGAGAGCAATTGCTGCCGACACGGAATACTTAAAAAGAGAAGGAGCATATAATTTTTACACCCTATATCGAGTACACAACTATCATTTTCTGGTTTATGGAGCCATGTTCGACGGGCAAAGTGAATTGGCACTAAAAACAGCACGTGAAATCCCCAAGCAGGTACCTGAAGATTTCCTAAAGAATTGGAGTGACTTTCTGGATGCTTTCATGCCAATGCCTCTGCACGTACTCGTAAGATTTGGACGTTGGGATGAGATCCTGTCAGAACCGGAACCAGCTGAATACTTACCAATGTCACGTTCTACATGGCACTATGCCCGAGCACTTGCTTATGCCACAAAAGGAATGGTGAAAAAAGCCGAAGCCGAACAAGCCGCTTTCCATAAAACTTTAGCTACAGTACCAAAAACGAGCATCTTGTTCAACAACACTTCGCGTGATATTTTAGGAGTTGCCAACAAAATGATGGCAGGCGAAATTGCCTATCGCAAAGGAGAATATAAGTTTGCCTTTGAGCAGTTGCGCCAAGCAGTTCAACTCGATGATGCATTAAATTACGACGAACCCTGGGGATGGATGCAACCTGCACGACATGCCCTTGGCGCCTTGCTACTGGAACAAGGACAACTTGCAAAAGCCGAATCGGTGTATCGCAATGATTTACGTCGCCACCCAAACAACATTTGGGCATTACATGGACTTGCCGAAGCTTTAGAAAAACAAGGCAAAAAGCAAGATGCACAAGAATATCGCTCACAATTCGAGCTTGCCAGCGTACGCACCGATGTAAAAGTCGATCGTTCATGCTACTGCAGAGTTAATGATTTGAGCAGTTCAGAATAAAGGAATTATTACTCACAATAAACCAGCAACTTTAAAATAAAATTGAATTAGACTAATGAAATAAGCCATTGTTCCCGGGAGTTTCAAATTCCCGGGTATGGAGTTTGAGATATTTATCTCATCCTGAACATGTGAAACTATAAATTCCTTGCTCACTTTACCTCAAATTGTAAATCTGAAACTGCTTTGGTTCTCAAGCCTTGATTCGCATTGAGTTTATATTTTCAGTTTAATTCTCCTGTCAGTGCAAGCTCAACGTCATTAAATCAAGGTTTAATTAATTGGCAATCAACAATAGTTACAATCGATTGTCTCTCTGTATTAACGCTTAGTCTCGTAACATCCGGACGTGAATAATGTCCTACCGGATCAAAATTGTGACGTTCCTCTAATACCTTATCAAAATCTATTGTTTCTATAATAAGCCCTTCTTTTTCTACAACCGGAGCAACAACCCATTCGCCATCAGGTCCGGCAATACAAGAGCCTCCATTTGCCAGAACTTTCGGAGCATTTTTTAAAATTTCATCTACATGAGGTGTGTTCCCGGGAAAATCATCAATTCGCATTAAACTTGAAACAGATACTACAAACGAACGAGATTCTTTAGCTATAAATTTTGTAATGTCTTTTGTATTATGATCAGATCCTGGCCATACCGCAACATGTAAATTTTCGCCTAAACCATAAAGTGCAGTTCTGGCAAGTGGCATCCAATTTTCCCAGCAATTTAATCCTCCAACAGAAAATTGCTTGAGCGAATGCACCTGTAATCCATTCCCATCGCCTGCAGCCCAGGTTAATCTTTCTTCATAGGTTGGTTGCAGTTTTCTATGAACAGATTTAATTTCCCCATTAGCATCAATATAAACCAAAGAGCAGTACAAACTATGGCCTCCACGATTTTTTGCTCGCTCGATTATACCAAGATAAATCGCAATATTATACCTATTCGCAAGAGAGCAAACTTCATTTAAATCACCACTTTCAATTTGCACCGAATTCCGAATGTAATGTGCATGTATTTCTTTTTGCATGCCAGAATTAAATTCACTTCCATTGGTTAAGGCCAACCAAAACGGATAACCCGGCAACAGAGCTTCTCCAAAAACAATCAGTTCGCATTCCTTTGTTCCCGCATCAACAATAGATTCTTTTATCTTGTCAATGGTTTTTTCTTTGTTTAACCACACAGGAGCAATCTGTGCCATTGCTATTTTCAACATATCCTCTTGTTTATTTTGTCAATAAATTACCTTTTCCATTCCTAATAAAGTCTGCAAGTAAAGATCTCAGCTATGAGCAGTTGTGTGATTTAGCACCTAAGTTTGCAAACACACCACTGAAAATACGTAAGATTTCTCAGAAACAAACGAGAACAAATAATTATTAATGCGA
>JAOARS010000417.1 GCA_025210415.1 Marinifilum sp.
CTTCGGGTACTTATGCAATTTTCAGGTATTTTATCTTTTCTATCTAATTCTCAAACCAAGCCAATAGCTTTATTATTGATCTGTTGTGCTTGCACAATTTATATTTTAAGCTTATTTATCTATGTGTTGAGGTTTCGGATAGATGTATTTGGGTTATTTATAGATGCATTTAGATTATTTTTAGAAACTATTAGGTTCCAGATCAAAATGCATCAATAAATATCCAATCTGCAATGATTCCGAACTTAAAAATTGGGGTTGTCCAACCTAAAATTATCATTTCGAAACCTATCTGCATATATAAATTACCCTAATGCATATATAAAAGGCCGAAATGGAAAGATAATAAACCCTAATAAAACCCCTTCCCAAACACACCAAATTCATCTTTGCCTAGCACTTTGTGCTTCCAAACTGCATCCATAAAACCAATTCCGTAAGCAAAAAGCTGCACATAACTTGCTGCCAATGCTTTCAGGCAAATTTTTAGTGATTTGGTTTTGGTTAATGCATCAGCAAAAACAAGAAACGTATACAAAAGTATCGGAAAAACAAAAACCTGATGCAAGCTCAAACCTAAAAGCAATGAACTTATTGTTCCCAACACAAATAAAGATGGAAACAAGAAGAAAATCTTGAATGTTTCAGGATAATGTTTTGAAATAATATAACGTGTTTTACCAAATCCAAATACTTGTTTGTAGAACTTTTTAAAGGATATTCTTCTTTTGTGAAATACATATGCATCGCTAACTAAACGGGTTTCGAATCCTCGCTTAATTACCTCAATGGCAAATACCATATCCTCGCCCGGATGCATTCTGGTTACAGGAAACCCACCAGTATTTTCATATACTGCTTTCGAAAAGCCCAGGTTAAAACTTCTGGGATGAAATTTATGCACCTGCTTCTTCCCTCCTCTTATTCCTCCGGTAGTAAAAAAGGAAGTCATGGCATACGAAACTGCTTTCTGAAAATCCGAGAAATCATCCATTGCACCATCGGGCCCTCCATAACAATCAACAAAATTTTCTGTCAACTCTTTACGGATTGTTTCCATATAATGATCTGGTAAAATACAATCTGAATCGAAAAACAAGAAGTAATTCCCTTTGGCTTTTGCCAAACCATAGTTTCTGCCAATGCTTGGCCCTTCGTTCTGCTTGAAATAATAAGAGATGTTTATTTTATCGGCATAAGTTTTACAAAGCTCCTCTGATTTTATGGAGGAACCATCTTCTACCACAACCAATTCAAATTCTTTGAACGTTTGAACAGCCAGGCTATCCAGTAATTCTTTCATTTCATCCGGTCGATTGTATACCGGAACTATAATTGAAAATTGAATATCAGAATTCATCTGTTTATTTTTTTTGATTGAAGTAGAAAATCTCATCTAATGGCAATCGATATCGCCCTGCCATATCCGAAGGAAATACTTCTGAATATTTACTCGCTTTAACCATAAAACCAGCTTTTGCCAAACGATCAGAATAATCTAAACCATATAGTCTAACATGATCTTTCTGGCGATATAATCTTTCTCTTTCCTTAGGGTTGGTAACCGTAGGATCTTCTTCGGTATTTGGATTTTGGGCATCCATTGGCACCTGAAGAATCGCAAATCCATTTGGTTTTAAAATTCTGTACAACTCACTCATGGCTTTGGCATCACTTTCAACATGCTCCAATACATGATTACAGATCACAACATCGAAACTGTTCTCTTCGAAAGGAATTTCCTGCACATCGAAATGTACATCGGCTATGGGTGATTCCAAATCGCCTGTTGTATAATCCAGATTAGGTTGAGCTTTAAACCTCTTAAAAAAACACTGCTCAGGAGCAATGTGCAAAACTTTCAGGTTCTTATTAAAAAAATCAGTTTCGTTTTTAAGATACAGCCACATTAACCTGTGTCTTTCCAATGACAAACATTTTGGGCACAAACAATTATCCCTTCCTGTTTCTTTGGTATATCCGTAAGGTAAAAACTTTCGAAACTTACCATTACATACCGGGCATTCAACTTTATTACCAATTAGAAATACGGCAATAATACGATTGATTAATAAACTCAACCGAATTAAAAACGGACGAGGAAATATTTGCAACAGAAGTCTTATGATACTTTTTATCACTATTTAAAATATTTAATGATTAAGGTTTAATGTTTATTAGATATCTAAAATTTCATTAATCATTAACCATTGAAATTAAATTTCTTTTTCGATTTGGTATGTATTTCTTTCAGATGAACTTCGACTAACCAATTCTGCTACAAACCCTGTTAAGAAAAGCTGAGTACCAATAATCATGGTAGCCAAAGCAATGTAAAAATATGGGCTATCTGTTACCAAAGGGGCTTTAATTCCCTGGCTCATACTGTAAATTTTTTGGAAGCCAATCCAGGCGGAAGCAAAAAATCCGACCAAAAACATTAGTGTACCCAATAAACCAAAAAAATGCATTGGCTTTTTACCGAATTTGCTTATAAAAGTAATTGATAACAGATCAAGAAATCCATTTATAAAGCGATTCAATCCAAATTTGGTAACACCATATTTTCTTTCCTGGTGTTGCACTACTTTTTCGGTAATTTTTACAAATCCTGCTTGTTTGGCTAGTATTGGAATATACCTGTGCATTTCTCCATATACCTCAATGCTTTTTATTACTTTGCCTTTGTAGGCTTTTAATCCGCAATTAAAGTCGTGTAATTGAATTCCTGACATTGCACGAGCCGTTCTGTTGAAAAATTTACTGGGAATGGTTTTAGATATTGGATCGTATCGTTTTTGTTTCCAACCTGATACCAAATCAAAGCCTTCCTGCTGAACCATACGATACAACTCAGGAATCTCATCAGGAGAATCTTGCAAATCGGCATCCATTGTAATTACAACATCGCCTTGTGCAATTTCAAATCCACTAAAAAGTGCTGCTGATTTTCCGTAGTTTCTACGAAATTTAATTCCACGTACTGCTGAATATTTCTTTTGCAAATTCTCAATTACCTCCCACGAGGTATCATTACTTCCATCATCGACCATAATAATCTCATGACTGAAATTATTCTGAGACATTACCCTATCAATCCATGCCACCAATTCGGGAATGGATTCTTCCTCATTAAACAATGGAACTACAACTGAAATATCCATATTTTGTATTTATTGATTTTTTGAATCGTTAAACTTATCAACAGGCCTGTTGGCAAACAAATTTCTCTTTTGCTTAAAAAAGAATGCAACTATTAAAGAAAAGAATACTCCGGCCAATGCTTTCCCAAACCACTGGCTCATTGCAAATATACCAGGAGTTATTTTTCGGTAAAGCGACATTAATAGTTCTACCTGCTCATCATCATAACCTATTTCAACAAGACCTTTTTCTGTAAAATCAATTGCTTCCTGTAAAATACCACTATCAAAATAACTGGTAAGAATGTATATATACATTGCATAAAAAGATGAAGCAACTGCAACCATTAACACACCTGCTGCAAATGCCCGTCCGTAAGAAATAACGCCAAAAAGTACTTCATCACGATATTTTCTAACTCCAAAGTAAATTCCTAAAATAATTAGCCCTCTGTTAATAAATAAAAGTGTTGGGTTGTAATTGACAGAAACACCTTTCCAATAAAAAGTTAAGGATGCTAATATTAATACAGCCCCCACCAATGATCCAAATAAAAATGAGTGCTTAAATAAAGTTTTGTAATACATTTTAATTCAATTCTAATTTCTCGAACACAAAGATATCCGTTTTTGTGGTAATGTATCACTTAAAAAAGCTTAATTATTACAATCCCAAACGACTGTTTTTACTAGCAGAGCAAGAAATCGATAAGAAATTGACATTTTTTTGAAAAATTATTTCTCTGAAAATAAATCTCTTGCTGCAATCCAATAAAAAATTGCAGGAAGAAGTTCTGTATTTTATTTGCGGGGAAACAAGTTTTTTCTACTTTTGTCGTCGGGTAAGCACTATGCGACCAGCTCCTACTGAATCCCCCCAGGGTCGGAAGGCAGCAAGGGTAGGTGGTTGTAGCGGTGCGACATAGTTGTTTACCCACTTTTTTATGCCTTTTAGGTTTAAAAAATGCCGATGTAGCTCAGCTGGCTAGAGCAGCTGATTTGTAATCAGCAGGTCGTGGGTGCGAGTCCCTCCACCGGCTCATCAAAAACTAAAAAGAAAGTTTAACGACTTTCTTTCGTTCTTTAAAATATTTTGCAAGTAGCAATTGCCGATGTAGCTCAGCAGGCAAGAGC
>JAOARS010000418.1 GCA_025210415.1 Marinifilum sp.
AAATTTATAACCCGAGGAATTGATGTTGGTGGAAATGCTTACATTCCAAAACCTTTATCCATTACTGTTCTTGTTTCCTATATTAAACGCTATGCATCCAATAAGCAAAAAGAAGAATTCTTAATCGTATCTGATTATAAATTAAACCTAATTACTAACGACTTGCTTTATAAAACTAAATTATTACGAAAATTAAGTCCCTCTGAAAAAAGTGCTTTAGAGCTACTCATGCGAAACGTAAACGAGGTTGTAAGCAAAAAACAATTAACAAGACAACTGTGGGGACATCCTTTAGAAAAGGAAAATACAGCTAGTTTAAATAATATTTTATCCAAACTACGAGCTTTATTAAAAGAAGATCAATCGGTAAAAATTGATACTGTAAGAGGTATTGGGTATAGGTTATGTTGTTAAGATATAGCTGAATTTATTCTAAATAGAACACGAATGACACTGATCTTACGGATGATCACGAATCCTTTTTCATCCGTGTTTATTCGTTATATCTGTTTTATCTGCGTTCTAGTATATACAAACACAAGCATTTGTTTGGCATCAGTCATACCCTGACATTTACAGCTTCGAAATAGTCAGAGCATGACATGACGAAAACACCTTTAAATTTAAGCTTGTCCGGTAGGTCCAAAATTCATTGGAATTACGGGGCCTTGTGGTCCATTATTTTCATCTACATTCTTAATTGGACCATTCATACTTTCAAACTTGTGTATATTATCTTGCAAAGCCAGTAAAAGACGTTTTGCGTGTTCAGGAGTTAAAATAATTCTTGATTTTACATCAGCTTTGGGAACACCAGGCATCACTCTCACAAAGTCTACTACAAATTCTGAACTTGAATGTGTAATCACAGCCAAATTTGAATATGTTCCTTGTGCTACCTCTTCCTTTAATTGAATATCTATCTGCCCTGAAGGTTTTTTATCACTCATGGTATTGGTTTTATTATTGTTTTTTTTAATCTATACGGGTAAAATTAGGAAATATATTTTGAATGGGAACCAGATAATGAGTGAATGAGTAAATAAGTGAATTAATAAATAAGTACGTAACAGTACAGAACACCAATCTGCGTCTAAATTTTTTCATTAAAAAAGGGTGTCTCCAATGGAAACACCCTTTCAATTTATAGAGTTCTAATTTAGAATTCTGATTTAGAATCAAGAAGCTTTTCGTATTCCTCTTTCGCTCCTACTACAACATCTTTGTATTCTCTTAAACCTGTACCTGCAGGAATCAAGTGTCCACAAATAACGTTCTCTTTCAGACCTTCAAGCTTGTCCATTTTACCGCTAATCGCAGCTTCGTTCAACACTTTTGTAGTCTCCTGGAACGATGCAGCAGAAATGAAACTCTTAGTTTGTAGAGCTGCTCTTGTAATCCCTTGCAATATCTGAGTAGAAGTTGCAGAAATCGCTTCACGAGCTTCAACAAGTTTCATATCACGACGCTTCAAAATTGAGTTAATATCTCTCAGTTTTCTTGCCGTAACAATCTGTCCGGCTTTCAATTCATCAGAATCACCAGCATCAACAATCACTTTCTTACCGAAAATTTCATCGTTCTCACGCATGAATTCCATCTTGTCGATCACTTGTTTTTCCAAGAACTTCGTATCTCCCGGATCAGCGATAATTACCTTACGCATCATCTGACGAACGATAATCTCGAAGTGCTTATCGTTAATCTTCACACCCTGCATACGATAAACGTCCTGTACTTCGTTCACGATATATTCCTGAACTTTTGTAGGACCTTTAATCGATAGGATATCTGCTGGTGTTGTTGCACCTTCTGATAATGGTGTACCTGCTCTAACGTAGTCATTTTCCTGAACAAGAATTTGTTTTGAAAGAGGTACCAAGTACTTCTTCACATCTCCTGTTTTGGTTGTAACAACAATCTCACGGTTACCACGCTTGATTTTACCAAATGTAACCTCACCATCAATCTCAGAAACAACTGCCGGATTAGATGGGTTACGAGCCTCGAACAACTCTGTAACACGTGGAAGACCACCAGTGATATCACCTGCTTTACCAAGAGCTCTAGGAATCTTAACAACAGATTGACCAGAAACAACCATCTCACCTTCGTTCACAGAAATATGTGCTCCTACCGGCAAGTTGTACGATTTTAATACCTCACCACTTGAGTTCAAAATCTTAATACTTGGGTTTTTAGTCTTATCCTTAGATTCTACAACTACTTTTTCAGCAAAACCAGTTGCTTCATCCGATTCCTCTTTGTAAGTAACACCTTCAATTAAGTTTTCGAAAGTAACCTTACCTGAGAATTCAGTGATGATCATCGCATTGTATGGATCCCACTCACAAATCAGGTCACCTTTCTTCACATCTTGACCATCTTTAATATACAATTTAGATCCGTAAGGAATTGTATGAGTAGTCAATGTAATATTGGTGTTTTTATCGATAATGCGTAATTCTGCCAAACGACCAATTACAACATCATGTTTATTTCCTTCTTCAGGAGTATGTTCTACAGTTCTTAATTCTTCGAACTCAGCATAACCATCGTATTTCGATTCAACAGAGTTTTCAGCAGAAACGTTACCTGCTGTACCCCCTACGTGGAAAGTACGAAGAGTAAGCTGTGTACCTGGCTCACCAATCGACTGAGCTGCAATAACACCAACTGCTTCACCTTTCTGAACAGCCTTACCTGTTGCAAGGTTACGTCCGTAACATTTCGCACAAACACCTTGTTTCGATTCACAAGTAAGTACCGAACGAATCTCAACACGTTCAATCGGAGAATTTTCAATTGTTTGAGCAATCTCTTCAGTAATCTCAACTCCTGATTTCACAATTAACTCACCTGAAATTGGGTGATATACATCATGTACTGTAGTTCTACCAAGAATTCTCTCACTTAAAGATGCAACAATTTCTTCCTGATTCTTAATTGCTGTTGCAGATAAACCTCTTAATGTACCACAATCTCTCTCGTTAATGATAACATCCTGTGCAACATCAACCAAACGACGAGTTAGGTAACCCGCATCGGCTGTTTTCAATGCCGTATCCGCAAGACCTTTACGAGCACCGTGAGTAGAAATAAAGTACTCCAATACCGAAAGACCTTCCTTAAAGTTCGAAAGAATCGGGTTTTCAATAATCTGACCGCCGGTAGCACCTGATTTCTGAGGCTTAGCCATCAGACCACGCATACCGCCCAACTGACGAATCTGCTCTCTGGAACCACGAGCTCCAGAATCAAGCATCATGTAAACCGAGTTAAAACCTTGATTATCTGCAATCAACTGGTTCATCAGTGTCTGAGTCAAATTCGCGTTTACATGTGTCCAAATATCAATAATCTGATTGTATCTCTCGTTATTGGTAATGAAACCCATGTTATAGTTCGTCAACACTTCTTCTACCTGAGCATAACCTTCAGCAACAAGATCTTCTTTCTCTGCCGGTACGATAACGTCTGACAAGTTAAACGAAAGACCACCTTCGAATGCTTTACGATAACCTAAATCCTTGATATCATCCAAGAATTTCGCACAGGCATCAACCCCACATTTCTTAAATACATATCCAATAATATCACGAAGTGCTTTTTTAGTAATCAACTGATTGATAAAACCAGCGCCTTCAGGAGTAAATTGATTCAAAATGATACGGCCAATAGTAGTTTCCACGATGGTATCTACCATTTCATCATTTTCATTCAAATCTTTAACTTTCACCTTAATCACAGAGTGAAGATCTACAGCTTTCTCGTTGAAAGCAATCATAGCTTCTTCTGGTGAATAGAAAGTTAAACCTTCACCTTTGCTTCCTTTTCTAGGCTTGGTAATGTAATATAAACCCAATACCATATCCTGAGAAGGAACTGTTACCGGAGCACCATTGGCAGGGTTCAAAATATTGTGAGAACACAACATTAACATTTGAGCCTCCAATACCGCTTCGTTACCCAATGGCAAGTGAACCGCCATCTGGTCACCATCGAAGTCGGCGTTAAACCCAGTACAAGCAAGTGGATGCAGACGAATAGCTTTACCCTCGATTAGCTTAGGCTGGAATGCCTGAATACCCAAACGGTGAAGAGTAGGAGCACGATTCAACAGAACAGGATGTCCTTTCAGTACATTTTCCAAGATATCCCAAACTACAGGATCTTTTCTGTCTACAATTTTCTTAGCTGATTTTACAGTTTTTACAATACCTCTCTCAATCAGTTTACGGATTACGAAAGGCTTGTACAATTCTGCTGCCATGTCTTTTGGAAGACCACACTCATGCATTTGCAAGTCTGGCCCTACAACAATTACCGAACGAGCAGAATAGTCAACACGCTTACCCAACAAGTTCTGACGGAAACGACCTTGTTTCCCTTTCAACGAGTCAGAAAGAGATTTTAACGGACGGTTATTTTCTGTCTTAACAGCGTTAGATTTACGTGAGTTATCGAATAATGAATCAACCGCTTCCTGAAGCATACGTTTCTCGTTACGTAAGATTACTTCCGGAGCTTTGATTTCAATTAATCTTTTCAGACGATTGTTACGAATGATTACTCTTCGGTACAAATCGTTCAAGTCTGAAGTTGCAAAACGTCCACCATCCAATGGTACCAATGGACGAAGTTCTGGTGGAATTACAGGAACAACTTTCACAATCATCCATTCCGGACGGTTGATTCCTTGTGATTCACGGAAAGCTTCAACAACTTGCAAACGCTTTAATGCTTCGTTTTTACGTTGCTGAGAAGTTTCTGTATTTGCTTTGTGACGCAAATCATACGATAATGCATCAAGATCTAAACGACCTAACAAGCTATACAATGCTTCCGCACCCATTTGTGCAATAAATTTATTTGGATCATCGTCATCCAAATATTGATTTTCTGCAGGAAGTTCATCAAGAATATCCAAGTATTCTTCTTCTGTTAGAAAATCTAAATAGTTAATACCATCAGCTGATTTAATCCCAGCATTAATTACTACATATCTTTCGTAATAAATAATTGAGTCAAGCTTCTTGGTAGGTAATCCTAAAAGATAACCAATTTTGTTTGGTAATGATTTGAAGTACCAGATGTGCGCTACAGGAACAACCAACTGAATGTGTCCCATTCTTTCACGCCTAACTTTTTTCTCTGTTACTTCAACACCACAACGGTCACAAACAATACCGCGATAACGGATACGCTTGTATTTACCACAATGACACTCATAATCTTTAACAGGACCGAAAATTCTTTCACAGAATAATCCGTCACGCTCCGGCTTATAAGTACGATAGTTGATGGTTTCAGGCTTTAAAACCTCTCCACTTGATCTTTCAAGAATTTCTTCTGGAGAAGCAAGACTGATAGAGATTTTTGTAAAATTGCTCTTTACTTGTTTATCTCTTCTGAATGCCATATGTTGAAAATTAGGAAATTAACAATATTATTCTATAAAAGTGAATGCACGGAAATCCGAACATTCACTTTATAATATAAGGCTTAAATTAATTTTACGCTCAAGCCAAGACCTCTTAATTCGTGTAGTAACACGTTTAGAGATTCCGGAATACCCGGATTTGGCATTGGATCACCTTTAACGATAGATTCGTAAGCTTTAGCACGGCCTACAACGTCATCCGACTTAACGGTAAGGATTTCCTGAAGAATATGAGCAGCACCGAATGCCTCAAGTGCCCAAACCTCCATTTCTCCAAAACGCTGACCCCCAAACTGAGCTTTACCACCAAGTGGTTGCTGAGTAATTAATGAGTATGGTCCAATAGAACGCGCGTGCATCTTATCATCAACCATGTGACCAAGTTTCAGCATATAGATCACACCTACTGTTGCAGGCTGGTCGAAACGCTCTCCTGTTCCACCATCGTGAAGGTATGCTTTACCGAAAGCAGGTACACCCGCTTTATCAGTATAACCTGTAATCTCATCCAATGAAGCACCATCGAAAATTGGAGTAGCAAACTTTAACCCAAGTTCCATACCTGCCCAACCTAGTACAGTTTCGAATACCTGTCCCAAGTTCATACGCGATGGTACACCCAGTGGGTTCAAACAGATGTCAACAGTTGTTCCATCTTCCAGGAATGGCATATCTTCATCTCTTACAACACGAGAAACAATACCCTTGTTACCATGACGACCTGCCATTTTATCACCAATCTGAAGCTTACGTTTCTTAGCTACATATACTTTCGCCATTTGAACAATACCTGCTGGCATTTCATCACCAATGGTTACATTGTATTTTTTACGCTTATTGATACTTTCAAGCTCTTTGAACTTGATAATATAGTTGTGTAAAAGCTTTTTGATTGTTTCGTTCTTATCCTTATCAGTTGTCCACTTGTTAGGATTAATTTCCAGGAAATTAATATCTGATAATAATTTCTGAGTGAACTTAACACCTTTAGGAATCACATCAACACTTAAGTAATCTTTAACTCCCTGAGAAGTTTTTCCATTTACAAGAGTAAATAGTTTTTCAACCAATCTAGCCTGTAAAGCAGTTACTTGCGATGCCAATTCTTCATCCAATTTTTGGATTAAAGGCTTATCGGATTGTTTTGATTTACGATCGCGAACTGAACGAGAGAATAATTTCTTATCGATAATTACACCACGTAATGATGGAGAAGCTTTCAATGAAGCATCTTTAACATCACCTGCTTTATCACCGAAGATAGCTCTCAATAACTTCTCTTCCGGTGATGGATCTGATTCTCCTTTAGGAGTAATCTTACCAATTAAGATATCACCTGGCTCAACATTTGCACCAATACGAATCAAACCATTTTCATCCAAATTACGAGTTGCTTCTTCACTTACGTTAGGGATATCAGAAGTTAATTCCTCCATACCACGTTTCGTGTCGCGAACTTCAAGAGTGTATTCGTCAACATGAACTGATGTAAATACATCATCCTTAACAATACGCTCTGAAATTACAATCGCATCCTCATAGTTGTAACCTTTCCAAGGCATAAATGCCACTTTCAAGTTACGCCCAAGAGCCAACTCACCATCTTGAGTTGCATAACCATGAGTCAGAATTTGTCCTGCTTCAACCTGCTGTCCTTTTGTTACAATAGGTTTTAGGTCAATTGTAGTACCCTGGTTGGTTTTTCCATATTTTGGAATATTATAAGTCTTGGTATCTCCTTCGAAACTAACAAATGCTTCTTCTTCGGTTTGTTCGTATTTGATTACAATTTTATTTGCATCAACAAATTCAACAACACCAGTACCTTCGGCACTAATTTGAGTTCTTGAATCACGAACAAGATCTCCTTCCAAACCAGTACCAACAATAGGTGATTCAGGTTTGATTACAGGAACTGCCTGACGCATCATGTTAGATCCCATCAAAGCACGGTTCGCATCATCATGCTCCAAGAAAGGAATCAAAGATGCAGCAATAGAAGCGATCTGGTTAGGAGCAACGTCCATCAAATCGATATTCTCAATTTCCTCGAATGGGAAGTCGCCGTCTTTACGGGATTTTGCTTTAGGATTTACAAAACTACCATCATCATTTAAAGGAGCATTTGCCTGAGCAATTGTCAATCCTTCTTCCTCTTCAGCAGATAAGTATTCCACACCAGCAGAAGATAAATCAACACCTCCTTCAGCTACCTTACGATATGGAGTTTCGATAAATCCAAGATTATTAATCTTAGCAAACACACAAAGAGAAGAAATCAAACCAATGTTTGGTCCCTCAGGAGTCTCAATCGGACATAAACGACCATAGTGAGTATAGTGTACGTCTCGAACCTCGAAACCTGCTCTTTCACGAGAAAGACCACCAGGACCTAAGGCCGACATTCTACGTTTGTGTGTAATCTCAGCCAATGGATTGGTTTGATCCATGAACTGAGACAATGCATTCGTTCCAAAGAATGAATTGATAACCGAAGAAAGAGTCTTCGAGTTAATCAAATCAATTGGAGTAAATACCTCATTATCTCTAACATTCATTCTCTCACGAATGGTTCTGGCCATACGTGCCAAACCTACTCCGAACTGAGTATAAAGTTGTTCACCTACTGTACGAACACGACGGTTACTCAAGTGGTCAATATCATCCACATCAGTACGCGCATTCAACAGCTTGATTAGGTACTTGATAATTTCAATAATGTCTTCTTTGGTCAACACTTTTGTGTCACCATCAGTGTTCAAACCTAATTTCTTATTTAGGCGGTAACGACCAACATCACCTAAATCATATCTCTTATCAGAGAAGAATAGTTTATCGATTACGTCGCGAGCTGTAGCCTCATCTGGTGGCTCAGAGTTACGTAACTGACGATAAATGTGAAGAACTGCTTCTTTCTCGGAGTTACAAGGGTCTTTCTGAAGCGTATTATAGATAATCGCATAATCAGCAAGATTTTGTTCCTCTTTGTGCAATAAGATAGTTTTTGCACCTGATTCAAGAATTTCTTCTATATGTTCTGGTTCGATTATTGTCTCACGATCAATAACCACCTCATTACGCTCAATAGATACTACCTCGCCAGTATCCTCGTCTACGAAGTCTTCAATCCATGACTTAAGAACACGAGCAGCAAGTTTTCTTCCAACGATTTTCTTCAAACCGGTTTTAGAAACTTTGATTTCATCAGCAAGGTTAAAAATCTCAAGGATTTCTTTATCGCTTTCGTAACCAATTGCACGAAGCAAAGTTGTTACAGGAAGCTTTTTCTTTCGATCGATATATGCATACATCACATTGTTGATGTCGGTAGCAAATTCGATCCAGGAACCTTTGAAAGGAATAATTCTGGCAGAATATAACTTGGTTCCATTTGCGTGTACACTTTGTCCAAAGAATACACCAGGCGAACGGTGAAGCTGCGATACAACTACACGTTCTGCACCGTTAACTACGAATGTACCTTTTTCGGTCATGTAAGGAACCGTTCCTAGATATACATCCTGAATTACTGTATCGAAATCCTCATGTTCAGGATCGGTACAGTAAAGTTTCAACTTAGCTTTTAGCGGTACGCTATAAGTTAAGCCTCTTTCGATACATTCATCGATTGTGTAACGGGGCGGATCAACAAAATAGTCGAGAAATTCCAATACGAAATTATTTCTGGTATCGGTAATTGGGAAATTCTCGCTAAATACCTTAAATAATCCTTCGTTCGTTCTTTTCTCCGGAGTCGTTTCCAGCTGAAAAAAGTCTTGAAAAGATTTTAATTGTACTTCCAAAAAATCAGGATATGACAACTGATTTTTATTAGAAGCAAAACTAATTCTTTGACTAATAGTATTTGAAGACATTTACTTAAAATTAATTGAACCTAAACGATAATAAACAACAAAAAGGCTTAGAGTCCCGGTTAGGAACTCTAAACCAAATAACCTTATATATAGGTTTTAGTGCTTCTATTTAAGCTCAACTTCAGCTCCCGCTTCTTCTAATTGTGCTTTAAGTGCTTCAGCTTCTTCTTTAGAAACTTTCTCCTTCAATGGAGCTGGTGCAGCATCAACTGCAGCCTTAGCTTCCTTAAGACCTAAACCAGTTAATTCTTTAACCAATTTCACAACAGCTAGCTTAGAACCACCAGCAGCAGTAAGAATTACGTCAAACTCAGTTTGTTCTGCAGCACCACCTTCAGCACCAGCAGCAGGTCCAGCAACAACTGCAGCAGCAGCAGCTGGCTCAATTCCGTATTCTTCTTTTAAGATTTCAGCTAATTCATTTACTTCCTTAACAGTCAAATTAACTAATTCTTCTGCAAACTTTTTTAAATCTGCCATTTTTCCTTCAGTTTTTAAAATTTAATTACTCTAAATATATTACTCTTTTTCTGAAAGTGTTTTCACAACACCAGCTAGGATATTCTTTCCTGATTCCAAAGAAGATACAACATTCTTGATTGGTGATTGAAGCAATGCAACGATATCTCCAATAAGTTCTTCTTTAGATTTAATGGTAGTAAGAGCTTCAAGCTCGTTATCACCAACGTAAAGCGATTCTTCAACGTAAGCCGCTTTCAGGATAGGTTTATCATGTTCCTTACGGAACTCTTTGATAAGCTTCGCAGGAAGGTTACCAGTTTCTGTAAGCATAAGAGAAGTAGCTCCCTTAAGTACATTATCTAGTCCTTCAAACTCACCTTCTGCCTTTTCTAAAGCGATTTTAAGAAGGGTGTTTTTTACAACAACCAACTTAATATCCTTCTCGAAACATGCTCTACGAAGTGCCGAAGTATCTTCAGCATTCATTTCTGAGATGTCAGTAAGGTAGAAGTGGTTTGACGCATTGATTTCTTCCGTCAAGCTATCAATAATCTGAATTTTTTGTTCCTTTTTCATGATTACTAAGATCTTGATTAAATTTTTAATTAGTCAAGTGTTCTTGGATCAATTTGAATTCCAAGACTCATTGTGCTTGACAGGTAAACACTCTTGATATAAGTTCCTTTTGCTGCAGATGGTTTCAATTTATTGATAATGCCAACAAATTCTTTAGCATTTTCTTCGATCTTATCTGCTTCGAAAGATACTTTACCTATTGATGAGTGAATGATACCGTACTTATCGACCTTAAAATCAATCTTACCAGCTTTCACTTCTGCAACTGCTTTAGCGATATCCATAGTTACTGTACCAGACTTAGGGTTCGGCATTAAACCGCGTGGCCCTAAAACACGTCCAAGTGCACCAACTTTCGCCATTACAGTAGGCATGGTGATGATTACGTCAACGTCGGTCCAACCTCCTTTGATTTTGGCAACATAGTCGTCAAGGCCAACAAAGTCAGCACCTGCAGCTTTTGCTTCTTCTTCCTTATCAGGAGTACAAAGAACCAAAACACGAACTTGTTTACCAGTACCGTGAGGAAGTGTAACAACACCACGTACCATTTGATTAGCTTTTCTCGGGTCAACTCCTAAGCGAACATCCATATCCACTGAGGCATCAAATTTGGTTGTTGTAATCTCCTTAACCAATTTCGCTGCTTCGTCGATAGAATATAGCTTATCAGTATCCACTTTTTCTGAAGCTAACTTTCTATTTTTCGATAGTTTACTCATTTTGATTGCAGTGTTTAAAATTATTGATTAAGAGGATTATCACCAGAAATTGTGACACCCATACTTCTTGCCGTACCAGCAACCATACTCATGGCACTTTCTACTTTAAAAGCATTCAAATCTTTCATTTTCCCCTCTGCGATCGCGCGAACTTGATCCCAAGTAATAGAACCAACTTTTTTACGATTTGATTCAGGAGAACCTGATTTTAATTTTGCAGCCTCTAAAATTTGTACAGCAACAGGAGGAGTTTTTGTAATAAATTCAAAAGAACTATCAGAATAAACAGTAATCACAACAGGGATTACTTTTCCAGCCTGATCTTGAGTTCTTGCATTGAATTGCTTACAAAAATCCATGATATTAACCCCTTTAGCACCCAACGCAGGTCCTACTGGGGGTGAAGGATTTGCAGCACCACCTTTGATCTGCAATTTGATTAATCCTGCAACTTCTTTAGCCATAGCTTTACTTTTCTAAAGGATTTAATTATTCTTTTTCTACCTGCATGAAACTTAACTCAAGAGGAGTTTTACGTCCGAAGATCTTAACCATTACTTTCAGTTTTTTCTTCTCTGCATTCACCTCTTCAATCACACCGGTAAAACCATTAAATGGTCCATCAGTCACTTTAACCATTTCACCAACATAGTAAGGAATATTAATCTCCTCATCTTTGCCAGCCAATTCATCGACTTTACCCAATATGCGGTTCACTTCTGACATACGCATAGGAGTAGGATCGCCGCCCTTGGTATCCCCCAGGAAGCCAATCACATTCGTAATATTACGAAGGATGTGAGGAATTTCTCCAACGAGTGCTGCTTCGATCAGAACAAAGCCAGGCAAGAAAATTCTGTCCTTGCTGATCTTCTTCCCGTTTCGCACCTGAAATACTTTTTCGGT
The DNA here is from genome assembly GCA_025210415.1 of Marinifilum sp. Lineage (GTDB taxonomy): Bacteria > Bacteroidota > Bacteroidia > Bacteroidales > Marinifilaceae > Marinifilum. Next base: position 11,985 of record JAOARS010000418.1, read on the forward strand.
AGGAATGAGAACCTGTGACACCTAATCCGTTAGACCTAGATTGGAAATTTCGCTATCAATATATTCTTTGACCTTCTTTTCTTTTCCTCCTACAGTCCTCAGA
>JAOARS010000419.1 GCA_025210415.1 Marinifilum sp.
AATGGGAAAAACTAATTATGCGAATAAGGGGTTGAATTCTTGTTTGGAACAATTATTAATGCCGTGCCTAATACACTAGGGTTTATTTACTGTACTTTTCTACTAAAACCTCGTCTTTCTAAGGCTTATGCCGCTTTACTTACGAATTGCCTCAGTTAAATTTGTCGTTTTTTTACTATTAAAACGCAGATTATCATGATTTGGAAACAGAAAGTTTTCAGCGGCTTTGAATGTATTCAACGGACTAAATCATAACCAATCATATAAGATCTTAAAAATCAGTGTCGATTCATTCTCTGTTTCAACCCTTGATTCGCATGTATAATATATACCTACAAGCACATAGCTACAAAATTTAATTTTATAAACTTTCTTGTTTTTGTGGTGACAACTTTTAATTATTTAGGATACATATCCAGAAATCGAATGTCAAAATCTTTAGCATTTGATTATTCCAACCTTGACTGCATCAAGCAAGGTTTTCTAATTATTTATAATGGTCCCGCTTTGAACGGGACCTTATTTTATTCATTTTTAATTACTTTCATTCCCAATATAACCAGGATTTTGCTTCAAATTTGTATTCCCATTTAGAGTTGAAGCATTGAAAGGATAAATTAATTGCCAATCCTCTTTCACTACAGGACGAATTGTTTTGATATCAATATTGCCCAGAAAATGATAACGAACCATATCCATCCATGGCTGTCCCCACTCCAAATGAAATTCCATGATTTTTTCAATTCTTATTGCTTCTAATAATTCAGCTTTATTTATAGGATCCAAATCAGGCAAGCTTACTCTTGCTCTCAATATATTTATTTCTGAGACCGCAGCATCAAAATCAGCATCACCTTTATCACCAGCAGCAATTCGTGCTTTTGCCTCTGCATAAATAAAATGCATCTCTGCCAGTCTTAAATAGTAATGAGTATTTCCTGGCTTATTGTATCCTGATCGAACATATTTTCCGTTAGATTTAAAACCAATTAAATCTTGCGCATGAGAAATTGCATACCGTGGGTCGTAACCTTCACCAGTATCATGATTAACAAAAGCTTTATCTTTCTCATCAATGTCTCCATCTCCATCTTTATCTTCGTTAACATCAACTTGTGCATCTGCAATACTCTTTATTAAATCAGAAGGAGTATTAACATCTGCACTAGGGCTTGATATGAATTCAGTATAATTAATTGAATAAGGCGCAAAAATTATTTCCTTAGATTCAAAGCCATTAGCATAAATGTCGGCATAGTTGCTTTCTCTATCGAAACCTGAATTGTCAATTACATCTTTTGCCAAACTTGCAGCTGTTGCAAAATCCTCTTTAAATAGTGCAACTTTTGCTTTGTAAGCTTTTGCTGTCCATTGAGTAAATCGTTGCCTATCTATTCCATCAGGGGCTTCAGTCATACCATCGTCTAAATCTTTATATATGGCATCATATACCTCTGCTACAGAATTTCTAGCAGGGCCTTCATTTCCTACAATAATTTCTAGAACAACCGGAATTCCATACTCAGAACCTGTATCATAATGCTGACCAAAAGTTTTTAATAATTGGAAATGCCCTAGTGCTCGTGCAATTTTCGCTTCTCCAATGATCTCTTTTCTTCGTGTCTCTGTTAAACCATCAACTTGCCCTTCCTTTAAAACACTCAGGTTTTTAATCATGTAATTGGCTCTGGTAATTAAAACATACCAATTTAAATAGATGCCTGCTGTTCTTCGATCTTCAATCGTAAGTAAAACATTGGTTTGGTTAGTTTCATTGGCACTTCTATCATTATACAATCCAGCCATTTTTCCTGAATACTCAGAGTGATAACCAACATTAAAGCCACGTGTTGCTCCATAAATACCATTTAAATTTGCATCAATTCCTTTCTTTGTCGAATAAGAAGCCTCTTCCGTTTGTTTGAAATATGGTTGAGCATCTTCTACATCCGACCATAAATCACAACCTACAATGCTAAAACACATTAACAGGCCAAGCGATAAATTATATATTTTTTTCATTTGTTTAAATTTTATAATTTTTAAAACCTTACTTTAACCCCCATTGTAAAGGTTCTTGCCATTGGGTAAGCATCATTACCAGAAACACCGCCTAAAACATGTCCTGTGTCGCCAGCTCCTGCATATGCATGTCCTCCTGCTTCGGGATCTAAACCTTTGTATTTTGTAAATGTAAGTAGGTTGGTTCCGCCAAGGTATATGGCTGCACCTGCAAGTTGTAATTTATCAGTAATACTTTTAGGGAATTCATAAGTTAAATTCACAACTTTCAATCTCAAGTAAGAAGCATCTTGCACCGCCTCATCATTTGTCATTCCTTTAAATAATGAATTGTTTCTGTGTCCATAAGCCAGCCTTGGATACTTCGCGTTAGGATTATCCTTTGTCCATGTATTGTATAATGCATCATGTCCCATATTGGCAAAAGTTCTTGGAACCAGGTACAAATTACTTGAATTACCCCAACGTTTTTTATTTCCTACTGAATATTGGAATCCAGCCGTAAAAGTAAAATTCTTGTATTGCAAACCAGTAGAGAATCCTCCAAAGAAATCTGCTTCTTGTGTCCCAATAATGGTTTTATCCTTTGAATTAATCTGACCATCTTTGTTTGTATCTACATAAAGATAATCTCCTACTCCTGTTGAAGCATCCATATAATAATCACCTGGAGCTGCATCATTTAATGCATCAATCTCTTGCTGTGATTGGATAATCTTATCTATTTTCAATCCATTAATCACACCAATAGGTTCTCCCTCAACATAGTTTCTTATCACCCACTGGCTAATTGCATTTCCCTTAATGCTCTCCAATACATTTCTATTGAAAGCCAAATTAAATGAAGCAAACCATCTCAAATCTTTTGTTCGAATAATGTCACCTCCCAATTCAAATTCCATCCCCTCATTGGAAATCTCAGCTCTGTTATCCATAATCTCACTTGCTCCTGATTCTGCAAAAATAGGACTAGGCATAATGGCACCAGCAGTTCTCTTGTTATAATAATCTACACTACCATACAGTCTGTTATTAAATAAAGCGAAATCTATGCCTGTATTAAACTCTTTAGTAGTTTCCCATTTCACATCTCTATTAGGATAAATAGTTTCTGGAGCTAATGCAATCTTTCCCTGATAAGTTTCATTGTTATATGGTGCTGACCAAAATTGTAAGAAACGGAAATCACCAATATTTGCCAATCCGGTTTTACCATAGGAAGCCCTTAATTTCAAATTGTTTAAGAAAGTAAGAGAATTCATAAACTCCTCCTTAGTCATATTCCAGTTAACAGCTGCTGATGGGAAATAACCTCTCTTGTTACCTGGTCCAAACTTTGAAGATTTATCTGAACGCATGTTCAAAGTCAATGTATATTTTCCATTATAAGAATATTGCACACGCGAATACACTGAATTCATAATTGCTTCGCCTTTCCCCATACTAGACTTTACATGTTGACCAGTATCGGAATTCGTCATGATTTCATCATCGGCCATATCTCTAAAAAAACTTCTTTCTGTTTCAGATCTATTCTTATATGAAGAAATACCTGCCATTACATCAATCGTATGGTCTCCTATAACTTTCAAATAATTTGCTTGAAAACTTAGTGTTGTTGATAATACGTTGTTATAAGAATTGCTTCTTGAATTTACATTTAGAGAAGCATCAAACAAACTATAGTACGACAAAGCACGAACAGGAGTAAACTTATCAGCCTTACTAATAAAGTTAGAAACATTCAATTCTGTTTTCAATTTAAGATCCTTTATCGGTTTAACTTCTAAATAACCATTCCCAAACATTGATAAAGATTTGGTTAAGTTTCTATTTTCCGATGCAGCAACAGGATTAGCTCTCAAAGAAGAATAAGTGACTTTTCCTTTATTCGCACTAATTCTTATCGGATCAACCTGTTTAAGATATCTTCCCAATTCATCATATACCGGCATGTCTGGCCTGGATTCCAAAACTTCAGTAACTGGCCCCGCCCCTGATGAAGTATTACGACCAACAAAGTTCTTACCACCACTCACACTCAGTGAAGCTCCCATTCTCAGCCACTTTTTGATATCCGTATCGAATGATAATCTGGCACCATATCTTTTTTGATATTCATTAATCATTAATGCATCCTGATCTGTATAATACAAAGAAGCAGCATAATTTGTTTTCTTATTACCTCCCGATAAACTCAAATTATACTTCTGTGTCAAGGCATTTTCATCATAAATCTCTTTTTGCCAATCCGTATTGGCGCTTCCCCAAACAGGAACACCTTTGCCTAATGTAGTATCAAAATAAGTATCCTTAAATTGTCCGGTAGATTGATCAATAATGGTATAAGCAGTTTTTAATCCTCTTGCCCTAGGATTTACAGTTGCAAATTTATCTATCGTATTTTTCGCTACCATTTCATGTAAAGACTTAAACTCTTTTGCATCTAGTAAATCATACTCATTCAATGGATTAGAGATAGACATAGATGCATCAAAGCTTATACTTAATTTACTATCTCTTGCACCTCGTTTTGTTGTAATGATAATAACTCCATTTGCTCCTCTAGAACCATAAATTGCAGTAGCTCCAGCATCTTTTAGCACAGAAATACTCTTTATTTCACTTGGAGCGATTGCTTCCAATGGATTCTGTCCGGCACTAAACAAAATACCATCCAATAGTTCGTCTGTATTAAATGCTACACCATCAACCACATATAAAGGTTGATTGTTACCACCTGTAAATGGGGAAGTAATACCACGAACTCGAACAGTTGATGCTGCTCCTGGAGCTCCTGAACCTTGTGAAATCTGCAATCCTTTGATATTACCACCAAGCATGTTTTCAACATTGGTAACCCCGATAGATTTCATTTCAATTTCTTCTGACTTAATTTCTGAAATTGCAGAACCAATTCTTTCCTTCTTAACTGAGCCATACCCAACAACAACAACTTCATCCATTTGTTCAGAATCAGTTACTAAAGTCACATTTTGTACTTCTTGCCCATTGTAAGCTATTTCTTGTGGCAACATCCCAACAAAAGAAAATACCAGCACAACGTTCGATTTTTCAATTTCAATGATATAGTTTCCATCAATATCGGTAGCAACACCAGTATTGGTTCCTTTAATTACTACTGAAACACCAGGCAAAGGCATTCCCTGATCATCGGTTACTTTACCCTTTACTTCTTTTTTTTCTTGTTTAACTTCGATAAGTGGTTCCGGCATTTTATCCACAACCATAATTACATTTTCCTCAAAGCGGCATTCTAAATTACTGTCCTCAAAAATTTCACTTAAAACTTCTCCAACAGTTTCGCCAGAGGCATCTACATCAACACGATTTAATTCCTGAATTTTATCTTCGTTATAAATAAAACTCAATCCTGTTTGAGATTTAATTTCGTTAAGCACTTCTAAAATTGTAGCATCTTCGAACTCGAAACTTACTCGCTGATTTTGCGAGAAAACTCCTGCCGTTGCACTCAAAGAAAGTGCCCATGTTAAAATGAGTACAAGTTTCATCTCCAATAAGATTTTTAGCCATTTCCATTTCGGAAAATGTACCAACAAATGGTTTTTTTTCATAATTTTGTATTGAAATGAGTTAACATTTGAATAGAAACCGCCAAGTATCTATTCGATTACTTAATTCGAAACGGGAGGTTCTGCAAAACCTTCCGTTTTTTTATTTAGGTTTTTATTTCGATTTGATTTTCATAATGTCGCATATTTTCGTCACACTCAATTTGCTCCGATAAAAGTCTATCGGCATGAACCATTGTAAATACAAAATTTGCATAACTGTATTATTTTGTATAACAATTGGTATCATTTGGCCATTATCACAATGGTATTGTTATTGATTTCGAACTTCGCATTCGAAGTCTCCTGAATAAAATACAACAAGCTTCTCACGTCGGTATATCGCTTCATATCACCAGAGAATCGGAAATACTTACACTCCTCGTTCATGTAGAATATTTTCACGTTGTACCACCTTTCCAATCGTAGCATGATATTTTCCAAGCTTTCATTCTCGAAAACAAAATCACCATCTTTCCAAGCAATGTATGGCCTCACATTTACTTTTCGAATATTTATTTCGCCCGACTGCAAGTCAGCAAATCCAAGCTCTCCTGGTTTCAATTTTAATTCCTTAGCATTAGGATTGGGCCTTACTCCTACCGAACCTTCAACCAATACCGTTTTAATTTCCTTTTCGTTGTATGCATTTACACAAAACTCAGTACCATATACTTTCACTTCCTGGTCGTAAGAATTCACAACAAATGCCTTTTCATTATCATGAGCTACATTAAAATAAGCCTCACCTTTTAAATAAACCTTACGATTTTCTCCGGTAAACTGCACAGGGTATCTTAATTCAGAATCTGCATTTAGCCAAACATGTGTTCCATCAGCCAATTTCATATTGAACTCATTTCCACGTGCGGTTTTTAATGTATTAAAAATTAACTTTGTTATTTTTTGAGTACTTTCTCTATATTCCAATCCAGTTTCAGGATCAAGCTGAATTAAAGAACCATCCTTTTCCTTAATTTTTTTTGATTGACTGTCTATCTGTACTTGCTTTCCTGTGGACAAAATTAATTGTGCACCTTTTTTTCCCGGCTTAATGGGTGTATTTAAAGCGATCATTTCCTGATTTGCCTGATATTGATCCCATAAATATGGAATAGAAAAGCTCAAAGTTAAAATTACACTGGCTGCTGCTACAAACCTTGTAATATAACGCATACGCGAATTAATTCGACTCTCAAACTTTTTTAGTTCTTTATTTGTATCAAACTGATTGGATTTTAAACCCCAACGCACAAAAAGAGATTTTTTCAGAATTTTTTCATAGATTTTCTTATTCTCTTTGGAAGAATTAATCCATGCTTCCGTAGATTTTCTTTCAGAATAATTGAGTTCTCCTAAAATGTAGCTTAATATTTCCTGATATTTTTGATCACTAATATTCATCTGCTCTTCTGTAAATTAAGTGCACTTCCACTACAAGTACAGGGAAAAACAGAAAACGGTTGACAAGACTTTTTATTTTTTTGAAAAAAAGTATAAAAGAAAAAAATCTCTAAGTTTTTCAGAATTAGCTCTAAGTGTTTTAAGTGAACGAACCAACTGTGTCTTAATTGTAGAAACTGATACGTTTAACTCATCGGCAGCTTCCTGATATTTCATTCCTTTGAGATAAATGCATTTTACAACCTCACGTCCTCCGGCAGGTAATTTTTCAACTTCTTCTAAAATTTTAATAACGATTTCTTCCTTGTTGGATTCAAATTCATCATAAATTTTATCAAATTGCCCTATTTCGATTGAATGTTTCAATACATCCAACTTTTTCAGTTTATTAAAGCATGCATTTTTAACTGAAACATGAAGATAAGAAGATAGTTTATCGGGATTCCAATCTTGGTAAGTTCTTTTTTTCCATATGTTTACAAATAAATCTTGAACCAGATCCTTGGATTGATCCATATCATTTAAAAAAGTATCTGCCCAAATTACCAGGGATTCAAAATATTTTTTAAACAGGAGGCTCATTCCTTGCTTGTTATCAACAGATAACAATTCACATATGTACTGATCAGTAGTTTTCATGGTTAAGTTAGTGTTCAAAGCTTGCAATTTTTTTTGTTTTCTGCAAACTCTTATTTTAACCACAATAGAAGCAAAGTATCACAAAGTTTGATTCCAAATAAGAACGGAATTAGTTTTATCTTCCATAGTTACACAACTACACCATTCGACTTTTTGATTACCCAACTGTATTATAACTAACTTCACGATAAGCTCATTTAAGAAAGTTAAATGAGCTATCAATGACACTACAACTAAATTTATTACATTTTATTACCAATTTTATGGGCACAACTGCCAATATAATGCTGTATCGCTAAACTTTTTTCTAAAGATTTTTTTCATTTCTTCTTTATGGCGGTTATTAAACGAATTGTATTCCTTTTGAACAATGGCCATTACAACAGGAGAGTTTGGATTCGCCCGAACTGTTTTCACAATTGACATTCTGCGACGAGAAAATGCTTTTCCAATGTCTTTCTTATAGTCAAACATGGTAAATTCATCATCTTGTGATAATTTTTCTCCTTTATTTACCTGTTCATTTTTTTGTTTCACCCATTTCATTTTTTCTTTAACCGGAGCAATATAAGCCGAATCTAAACGATTACAATAAGCTCTATATTCTGAGGCTAAATCATCTTTATACACCAATGGATCTTTAATTTCAGACAAATTAGTTGTTATTGTATAACTTCCATATTTTCCAAGCCAAATATCAAACTCACAATCTTCATTTACACACATTGTTAATCTAACAGGAGGTTTAATTTCATTTGAACGGAATTTAAATTCTCCATCAACAATTTGAATGGTATCAATATTTTTTTCGCCCAGCTTTTTATTGGTCTTCATTTTTACAATTAAAGATCCATTTTGCAATCCTTCTACTTCTCCTTTTAATTTTAATGTTTCCTGATTACAAGCAAACATGAATATACTTGCAATTATTAAATACCCTATCTTTTTCATTATTAATTTATTTAAGTAGTTTAAGAAACTGTTTACATTTTATCCTTTGGTTTATTTTGGCGACTTAATCACTCAGTCGGCTGCAAAAATTCTTTAAATAGCTAAGGCTATTCGCATCATTTTTCCTTTGTCTGAGTACTTAATGCATCCAAACTAATCCTCAAAAACAAAACTTAAACAGTTTCTAAGTATTTATAACTATTAATTGATTTTGTGTGCATTTTTTGCACCTACACTATAATGACGCTCAAATTTGTTTTAGGGTGAATGGTTACAGGTCTTTTTATTCAATGAAGTTTTCGATGGAATAACATTTTTTATAGGCCTCTAACCTGACGGACTATTCTTTTATCATTGCTGTAAAAGAAGCAATTCAAAAAGTTTTAGAAGCATTCTATATGCTAATCATTTATATGCAAACCTTTGATATATTTTTGTACATCATTAATATATTTACATAGTGAATTTTTCCCTTTTTAAGGGAAAATCCCGATAGGGGAAAGGGTGCTTAAGAAGCATTTTACCATTTCACCCTTCAGCTGTCGACAGTTGTTTCACACTCAACTCAATTTTCAATTGTGTTTACGAGCTTCACTACGGTTCCCTTTCAAAGGAAACATTCATCTATAATCTTTGTGACCTTAATCGCAACAGAGTGCTCCATTGTGTATAAAGTTTAGCTCCATATGAAGAGAATTAGCGTGAAATGAAAGCATTTAGGAGTAAGAATTTCTTTTTCGCTTTTTAACTTTTAAAAACAAAAAAGCCCGGCTAAAACCGAGCTCCTAAATTATATTTGAGTGTAAATACTATTCCCAATCCAGAATTACTTTTCCACAATCACCTTTCTCCATAATTTCAAAACCTTTCTGAAATTCTTCGGCTTTAAATCGATGTGTAATTATTGGTGAAAGATCCAATCCACTCATTAACATCTGTTCCATTTGGTACCAGGTTTCGTACATTTCACGTCCGTAGATACCTTTTAACTGAAGGCTCTTAAAAATAATATCGTTCCAGTTTACTGTTGTTTGAGATGGTAAAATTCCCAATAATGAAATTTTTCCTGAGTTGTACATGTGTGCAACCATATCGTTAAAGGCAGCAGGAGCTCCTGAACATTCTAAACCAATATCGAAACCAATCATGCCAAGGTCCTTAATCACATCATCCAAGCTTTCTTCCATTGGATTGATTACACGATCGGCACCCATTTTCTTAGCCAATTCAATTCTGAATGGGTTGGTTTCCGTAGCAACAACGTAACGTGCACCTGCAAATTTTGCCACTGCTACACACATGCTACCAATTAAGCCTGATCCTGTTACCAATACATCTTCGCCAATTAAAGGGAAAGAAAGAGCTGTGTGAGTTGCATTTCCGAATGGATCCATTATTGCCAACATCTCATCCGGAATTTTATCACTCATTTTCATCAAATTAGAAGCAGGAATTGCTGCATATTCAGCAAAAATACCATCAATATTTACACCAATACCAACTGTGTTTTCACAAACATGCTTTCGGCCTCTTCTACAGTTACGGCAATGTCCGCAAGCAATGTGGCCTTCGCCAGTTACGCGATCGCCAACTTCGAAACCAGTTACACCAGCACCCAACTGAGCAACTTCTCCAACATATTCGTGCCCGATAATCATTCCCGGTTTAATGGTGTTTTGCGACCATTCATCCCACTTGTAGATGTGTAAATCGGTACCGCAAATTGCCGTTTTTTTGATTTTTACAAGAATATCGTTTACTCCCATTTCAGGAATATCCACTTCTTCCATCCAAATTCCTTTTTCCGGTTTGGATTTTACAAGAGCCTTCATTTTAGCCATGATGATGTATGTGTTTGTTGTTGTATTTAGTAAAAAGTACTTGTTAGAGATTTATTCATTTTATCTCTTTAAAAAATCTCACACAAAGTAAAAAAACTTGACCTTAAATTCAAGCTTGGCTATACTTATTAAGTAAATAAAACTGAATGAATTCAACAGAAGCTTAATAATTAGTTGAAATTATGGATAAAGATTGAATATTCCAGTAATATTTACTTTAAACATTCGATTTTAAAATAATTAACACCAGAATTACTAGCAGACTGCAATTTTCCTGCTCTTTGAATTCTATCTATTGCAATGTCATTAATTGAAGAATATCCCAACTTATAAGCCGGAGAGTTAACAGCAAGTTCTTCATTGTTTTGAATACATATAAATTTTCGATTTGAACCTGCATTTTTATTCATTTTATAAATTGCATGCGCTGTTGAGGCTGATCCTGCAAAAACATCCAAAACAAAATCCTCATTTTCTGTGAGCTGATCGAATAGTTTGATTAACAAATCAGTTGGTTTTGGGTGTTTAAAAGGAATTCCTTCCGGATAAAGTTCTTTCAACTCTTTTGTCCCTTTCATTCCGGGAATATCAGAAATAATTGATGAGAAAGCTTTTCTTTCACTTTTTAGTTCTTTTCTGTATTTCTTTAGCAGAAATCGCTTACCTGTTTCGCCAGGGAAAATTATTTTACCTGATTGAGTCCATTCTTCTACTCTACTTTTCGAAAAAGCCCAGTATCTCCCATTTGGCGGTAAATACTCTTCTTTAGTTATGGGGTTTATTATTGGAAACCTGGAGTTTTCGTTACCACTGGCTGCAGTAGGATTATCAGGAACCCAATCACCATTTATATCGTTATCGGGATTGGAATAATTAGAAAAATCTTTTTCCTCTCCTTTAAACTTTAGTTCTGTTTTATCTTTGGCATAAATCAAAATGTATTCATGAACTGTTGAGAATAAGCTGGTAGAATCGTTACTTATGCTTTTGTTCTCCCATATAAAACAACCAACAAAATTCTCTTCGCCATATATCTCATTGCACATCAATTGCAGGTTGGCTTTCTCCGATTCATCAATCGAAATTAATACTACGCCCTTATGAGTTAAAAGGTCCTTGGTTAAAATCAATCGAGGAAAAATCATATTCAACCATTGGGTATGAATTTCTCCACTCTCAATTTTGTGTTGAGTTAATTCATCAACTCTTCCAATATTCGAGTAATTTAAGTACTCAAGATAATCTTCTGATGCCAAATGGTAATTATCGCTGTAGCCGAAATTCTTTCCGGTATTGTACGGAGGATCAATGTAAATTAATTTTATTTTCTCCTGATAATCGTTCTTTAACAGTTTTAAAACATCCAGATTGTCTCCCTCAATAAACAGATTTTCCGATTGATTGGACAAAACTGATTTTTCCTTCACAAAAACCAGTTCGCCATCACATTTTTCTTTGGCAGCTTCAACAGCTAACTTCTTGTCGTACCAAGAAAGTTCGTAATTAGCCTGATCGATAAAATTATCCTCTCCAACAAATGCTTTCAATTTTTGAATATCCAGTAATTCTCCATCAAAAACCTGAGGTAATATTCTCTTTAATTCTCGAAACTGTTTTTGCTTTTTGTATGATTTTAAAAGTGATGCTTTATTGGCCATGTTATTTAGGTAAGCGATAATCTCAAACACAAACCTAATACATTTCCGTGGTGTAAAAAAATCTGTATGGCTAGTAAATTAGTAAGCTGAATTCGATTAAAAATATCTGTCACAAAAAGTCAGATTTATTTCAAATTTGCTTTAAAAAATCTTAAAGAATATTTGAGAAAATTTCTACTCAAGATCAGATCAAATTGTGACAATATTTTTATTTGAGTTCAAGCTAGTACTCCTCAACAACTAATAATTTTTCGAATAAATCTTCTTCATCATTACCTGATATTTTGACAGTATAAGCCTCATCTGGTAAGTTTTCGGGCAGAGTATCTTGACAAAATTGATTTAATGAATCAATGTTTAAATAAACAACATCGCCCTCAAGATTGATTAATTCAATTCTGTACATTCCCTCTTTACTTGTTTCCATCGTATTTTTCATTATAGTTTTGTTTATATCCTACAAGTTACGACAGGCATTGTTTCCTATTATTGCAAGGAATGTTAAAAAATGCTTAATTTTTTTTATAAAGCAAAAATTGAAATTTATTATCACACTAAACCTTCTGAAAGCCCCATGTAGACTGGATAAAAACGCGCAGCACGATGAAAAAAATGCGCAATACAGCTTAAAAATGCGAAGACCAATCAGTTTTTAGCGCAGCGTGCTTTAATGACAATGCCTTGTACCAATTGGATTTTTAATAAAAAATATCTCATTGAAAGACAAAACAATTCTTTATGCGAATCAAGAGTTGAAAATATCATGAAAAAGACAAGTATATTCTTTCAAATATGAGCCGTTGTTCCCGGGAATTTGAAATCCCCGGGTATGGAGTTTGAGATATTTATCTCATTCTGGACATGCGAAATTATAAATTTCTTGCTCACTTTACCTCAAATTGTAAATCTGAGGCGGCCTTAGTTTACAAGGTGATAACTGGTAACTGATAATTGTTATTACCTTTGCGGCATGCAAATAAAAACTGAAGGTATTTTAAAAAAGCTAGGCATCCAGAAACTGAATGAGATGCAAAATGTATGTGCTAAATCATGGGTAAAATCAAATGATTTGGTTTTGTTATCGCCTACCGGATCGGGTAAAACGCTTGCTTTCCTTTTGCCTATGCTAAAAGATTTAAATCTTGAGCAAAAAGGTGTTCAGGCACTTGTTCTTTCGCCTGCCAGAGAGCTGTCTTTACAAATTGAAACAGTTTTTAAAGCAATGGGAACTTCGTATAAAGTAAATTGCTGCTATGGTGGTCATTCCATGCGAATTGAAAAGAACAACTTGCAAAATCCTCCTGCAGTTTTAATTGGTACTCCTGGTAGAATTGCAGATCATATTCGCAGAGAAAACTTCGATTGTTCGGGTATTAAAATATTAATTCTTGATGAGTTTGATAAGGCTCTGGAATTGGGTTTTCAGAAAGAAATGACAGAAGTAATTCGATCTTTACCTAAAGGAGTAAAAAAAGTTCTTACTTCAGCTACTCAAGGAATTGAAATTCCAGAGTTTGCAAGAATGAATTCTCCTAAGGAAATTAATTTTCTGCCCAAACAAAAGGCTATTGCATTAACCCAAAGAAAAGTGATTGCGAATGATAAAGACAAGCTTGATGCTTTGTTCAGGTTAATTTGTACCGTTGGCGACCAACCTGGCCTTGTATTTTGTAACCATAGAGATGCAGTTGAACGTATTGCCGACTTGCTTCGTGAACAAAATATCAGTTGTGATATTTTTCATGGAGGTTTGGAACAGGCAGACAGAGAGCGTGCCTTACTTAAATTCAGAAATGGGAGCAATCACTTGCTGATCACAACTGATTTGGCCTCAAGAGGCTTAGATATTCCTGAAATTCAGAATGTAATTCATTACCAGTTGCCAAAAGTAGAGGAAGCATTTATTCATAGAAATGGCAGAACAGCCAGAATGCATGCGAAAGGAAATTCGTTTATAGTGCTTGCCGAAGAAGAAAAAGTTCCTGAATTTATTTCTGATGATATTCCTGTTTTCTCGATTAAAACTGAAGTAAAAATACCAAATTCGCCAGTATGGGAAACTCTTTACGTTGGCCTGGGCAAGAAAGAGAAAATTAACAAAGTTGATTTGGTTGGTTTCTTTTTTAAGAAAGGAAATCTGGAAAAAGATGAACTGGGAAAGATTGATGTTTTGGATCATACATCGTTTGTGGCAGTAAAAAGAGGCTTGGGTAAAAAGCTAGTGAATAAATTGAAGAACGAAAGAGTGAAGAAAAAGAAGATTAAGCTTCAAGTTTCAAGATAAATTATGGTCTACAGCAATCAGCTTATAGCCATCAGTAAAATTTTTGTCATTGAAAGCTTTCGAAAATAATCGCTGCTCTGCTATTTGGCTTTTATTCACCAAATAAATTATCAAGAAATCGGGAAAGTGGACTTTTAGTTTTTCTTTCCAGGGTATAATCTTCTTTTTTTGTGGAGATCATCTTATAAATTTGTCCCCATTCAGGCATTCCACCAATGTTTCTGTCATCAATGTATAAGTCGGCATAAATTTTTCTACTTACGCTTTCATCAAACTCTTCTTCCGGATAGTTTTTATTTACAGCATAAAAAACCAAACCTTTGTTTTCACAATAATCAACGGCTTCTTCCAGTAAATCTCCTGTTCGGTAAGTCCAAAGAATTAATTGGTGTCCTTCTTTTTGCAGTTCTAACAAGCTTTCAATTGCAAAAGGAATTTCAGTTCCAATTTGGGGGTATTTGTGTTGTACTATGGTACCATCAAAATCAACAGCAATAATCATATATCTTAATTTCAGAAATAATATTAATTCGAATCAAAAGTTGAAATAACAGAAAACGCAATACATTGAAAGGTCATTTTGCATTAAGATAGGGCAAAGTCCTATTTGTAAAATTAAATAACTATTAATGGGTACAGACAGTGTAACACGTATTAATGTATAAACTCATTTTCAACTATTAATTGGCATTATTATAAAGGGCAATCGTATTTAAAAATATTTCTCGCTGATATGCACAAATCTTTCGCTGGTTTTCGCAGAATATTCAAAAATAATCTCTTTTTTGCGGAAATTGATCTGTGTTAATCTGCGAGAAAAATAATAATAAGTTTTAAATGCGATTGTCCTGGCATTATTACTTTAAAAGTATAGAATTAATCTCATCTTTCTAGGGGTCAGTACAAGAAAAAAGGTTCGAAATATTTCGAACCTTAGTTTGCTTTGTTTTAATTGTTACTAACCTTTTCCCATAGTCTGCGCACAATTCCCGGTGATGGTTCTTCATAATAATACCCCTCGCCATTGGTATAGTTTCCGTAAACACCATTCGATGTAACATCGTTTAGCACCAACGAAACATTATTTAATGTTCCCCGCTCTGCAATTTGATTTACAAAATTGATTTGTTCTTTGTGACTAAAGCCTTGTCGAAGTACAAATAAGTTTGCATCAGCCAGTTTTCCTGTGATAAATCCATCTGTTACCATTGAAATAGGTGCATTATCGATAAATACATAATCGAATTTGCCTTTTACTGCGTTCAAAAACATTTCCATACGCCCATTTTCGAGCAGTTCTGCCGGATTTGGAGGAACTGGCCCTGAAGTTACGCAGTACAAATTTTTGATGTGAGTATTTTGAACCACTTCTTGCCACTTGTTGTATCGAATTAAATAAGTGCTTAATCCAACTTTGTTTTCCAAATCGAACATTCTTTCAATCTTTGGTTTTCTCATGTCTGCACCAATCAATAAAACTTTTTTGTTGTTCATGGCAACAATACTGGCCAAATTAACCGAAATAAATGATTTTCCTTCAGTTGGAACTGTTGAATGAATTCCAATGATTTGGGTTTGATGATCGGGCAAAACATAGTTCAAATTGGTTCGCAACGATCTAAACGACTCCGAAATTGCTGATCGGGGTTGATGAAAGACCGGTAAATTATTTGAATATCTATTGTGGGCTATTGTTCCTAAAATTGGCAGGTGAGTTTTCTTAACCAAATCTTCTCTACTTTGAATATTATCATTAAAAAAGCTTTGCAGGATAATCACTAAAAACGGAAAGCCTAAACCCAAAAACATTCCAATTAAAAGATTAATGGCTAGCTTGGGCTTTATTTTTACAATGGTTGCCAATCGTGCCGGATCAATAATTTGAGTATCTGACACATTAGATGCTTTAGCAATAGCAGCTTCGGCTCTTTTCTTTAATAAGAAGGTATACAACTCATTATTCAAATCGAAGTTGCGTTTCATATTATTGAACTTCTGCTCATTTTTAGGCATTCGTGCCAACTGGTCTTTAACTTTAGACATTCTTTCGCTTAAACTGGACACTTCAATTTGCGAGTTTGCAACCAATGATTTCAGGTTTTCATCCAAACTTTGACGAATCATATCTATTTCTTTGTTCAGAATTACCATACTCGGGTTTTTGGCCTGTACACTGTAAGATAATGCCTCACGTTTACCATACAAATCGGTAAGTTTGGTTACTAATGCTGTTAACGAAGGATCGCTAATTCCTGCAGTTGTTGGTGCAACCACTTGCTTCATCTGATTGGCATCATCCAAATTTCGGAGTAGATTCCTGTAATATTCCAGGGAAATTTGAGCTTTAGAAAGTTGGTTTTCCAACTCCTCCATTTTTGCAACAACCACTCCGGCTTCCTGTCCCAAATCTACAATTCTGTTTCGAGATCGAAAATTGGTAAAACTCTGACCCGCCAACTGTAATGAATCTACAATGCCTTCCAATCTTGAATCGATAAATCGCACTGTATTCTCCGATTTTTTGTTTTTTTCAATCAATCTAAATTGAAGATATACCCAATTTAATTCATTCAAAAAATCGACTCCACGAGCAGGTTCCGAATCATCAATTCGCAAGTGAATCAACTCGGCTTTTTTCTCTGCAACGGTAATTACCATGCTCTCCATATATTGCAGGGTAAGTTTATCCAAATCATTAAATACAAAGTAATAACTTGCTTCCTGATTTACTTTTCGTTGCTTTGTTTTAATCGTGAAATTAAAGTACTTGTTTTTGAACGTTTGATTAAAGAAGCCTTTTTTCTCAAACTTCACATCAACTTCTTCTCCTTTATATTCTGCCTTGCCATCAACCTTTATTTTATAAGTATGATGATCTAATTGCTCAATAAAAACCGGAAGGTTTGTTAGGTTAGTTCCATCGTTCTGAATTACTTCAAACGGTTCGTTTCTATACAATCCTTTATCCATAAACAATGTTTTTTTATACCAGGATTGTGTCCATTCCAGGTTTTCCATTGCTTTTCGGTTTATGGTAAAGGATTTTAAGATTTCTACATGATTTTGAATGTTTGCTTTGTCTTGTACCTGATATCCTTCGAACATTTGTTTTGCACTTGTTTCATGCGGATTAACGTGTACCAACAAAGTACTTCTCATCATATATACAGCAGTAGAGTATTTGCTTACCAAATAGGCAATACAAATTCCCAATACTCCACAGATTACAAATATCTTCCACTTTGATAAAATCCTGTAGAGAAAATCTTTTACGTCAGGACCATCTTTTTTATCGAAATAGTCCATTACTTCATCTACGTATTGCATAACAATTTTATCTTAATTGGAAATAATTAAACTGGTAATCAGTACTGCTGTTGATACTGTTGATAACAACAAGCTGTATACATTAGAGTTCATGTCAGTATTCTTAATTTTATGAGGCTCAATATAAATTACATCATTAGGCTGAATAAAAAATGCTTCTGATTTAAGAAAGTTTTTGCTCGATAAATCTACCCTGTAAGTTTTACTCTCGTTGTTATTGGTTCTAATTACCAATACCCGGTTAATTTTAGCATGATCGGTAATTCCGTTTGCCATGCTAATGGCTTCGAGTATGCTTAAACTGCTATTGTAATTGTAATAAACACCTGGTGTTGTTACTTCTCCCATAACAGTTACTTTAAAATTCAGAAGCTTCACCTTTACACTGGCATCTTTCAAATACTCATCGGCATGCTCTTGTACTTTTGCCTGTGCTTCTCGCTGAGTTAAGCCTGCAACGCCAATGTTTCCAATAATCGGCAAGGAAATATTTCCGTTTGAGTCAACCTGGTAGCCATTCAAATACTGATCTGGCAACTGGCTGTAAAGATTTCGGGTTCCTTGTTGTCCTCCCATACTTTGTGCAGGATTGTATAGCTGACTAATTTCAGGATTCATCGATTTGATGCTAACAAATAAATTGTCGTTTGTTTTGATTTTGTACTCCGGAACTTTGGCAACAAATTCAGGAGCTAGCACTTCTGCTTCAACATCTTGCAAATAAACGAGATCTTTCTTCGATCGGCAGGAAATGAGGCCCATTACTATAACGAGGCTCATTAGGTAAATAAAATTTCTATTCATGGTCTTGGATTTTATTAAGTTCGAATTAAGAATTATGAATCAGGAATTACCCTATTCATACTTGTAAGCAATTGTTACTCACAAACAGGCTGGAGAGAATAAATTACAGGAGATCTGATTCTCTCTGGTTGCTTTTATTTTTTCCCTTGCTCTTGTGGATTTGAAATTCGCAGGAGCAAGGGTTTACTGCTTTTTTATCATTAATACCGATTGTATAATGAAATGAGCCTTATTTTCGTTTCACTCGAAAGGCTCAACCATTATTACATCGGCATTATACCAAATAATCAATATAGCTCACTTCATTTTTAAAATGGT
>JAOARS010000420.1 GCA_025210415.1 Marinifilum sp.
AGCGTTAAATTGTTTTGAATATTTTGAGTTTAGACAAGTTAAAAAATTAAGGCATAGCAGAGTTACGGCGCAATTTTTTAATGAAGTGTAAACTTAAAATAGCAGAAGAATAATGCTCATTTCAATGTAATATTGGTATTAGTAGCAAAAATATTGTAAGATTTCTTACAGCATTATATTTATGGATTTTAACAAAAGAAAAGACTTGCTTATTAAGGCTGTTTTGGCATCCTTAAAAGCTGGCAGGGAAATTATTAAAGTATACCAATCGAAAAACTTTCAAGTGCAATTAAAATCAGACAATACACCTTTAACCATTGCCGACCAAAGAGCTCACCAAACAATCGATTCTGCAATTGGCTCATTGGGAATTCCGGTTTTAAGCGAAGAAGGTGAGCATTTAAACTTTAACGAAAGACAAAATTGGGAATATTGCTGGATTGTTGATCCTTTAGATGGAACAAAAGAATTTATCAAACGAAATGATGAATTTACGGTAAACATAGCCCTGATAAATAAGAAAAAACCTGTTGCAGGAGTAATTTATGTACCTGTATACAAACAATTGTATTTTGCAGATATTGAATTGGGAGCCTATCGAATTAATGATATCATCCATTGTGATGAAGATTTGGAAGCCTTGGTAAAACGTGCAAGAAAATTACCATTGAAAAAAAACAGAAAAGAAACAATTGTGGTGGGATCACGTTCGCACATGAATACCGAAACAAAACAATATATTCAGAAATTGATGGAAGAACATGATAAGATAGAAATGATTTCGAAAGGCAGTTCTTTAAAACTTTGTATGATAGCAGAAAACCTGGCTGATATTTATCCTAGATTTTCACCAACAATGGAGTGGGACATTGCAGCAGGGCATGCAATTGTTGCAGCATCAGGAGGCAAAGTATTAGATTTTAAAACGGGTAAAGAAATAACATACAACAAAAAAAAATTAATGAATCCAAACTTTATTTGTAAACGATAGATTTATTGATAATGCGAATAAAGAACTAAAAATATCAAGAAAAACAAATACATTCTTTCTGATGTAATAACCTGAGTTCGATTAAAAATATTGTCACAGTTTGCACTGCTTTTGAGTAGAAATTTTCTCAAATTTTCGAAGGAATATCGGGATATTTTGAGGAGTTTTTAAAGTGAAGATTGGATGAAGATGATTTTTTCAAAGAATTTGCCTGCTTTTGGCATAAATTTCCTCAAATCCCCTCGAAATATCCCGATATTCCTTCGAAAATTTGAGAAAATTTCTACTCAAAATCAGTGCAAACTGTGACAATATTTTTAATCGAACTCTGGTTAATAACACATCTCGGATAAGATAGATTTAAATTTTTGTTAAAACCCAATCCATTTGCACATTACATCAATTAGAAACAGTATTTTAAAAAATAAAAATACATTCTTATGCTACAGGAAAAATTACAAGCTTTTAAAAAGCAAGTATATCAGGATATGCCGCAAGCTGATACCAGAAATTTCGATAAACAAGTTCAAGAGTTAAGAGACATGAACTTTGCCAAACAAGGCTTACAAGTGGGAGATACCATTCCAAAGTTTAAACTAAGCAATGCAAAAGGCAAAGAAGTAGATATCAAAGAAATTTTGAAAAGCAATATGTTGGTAATTAGTTTTTACAGAGGTGGCTGGTGTCCGTATTGTAACCTTGAATTGAGAGCTTTGCAACAGTTTTTACCGGAATTCGAAAAATTGGAAGCCAAATTAATTGCAATATCTCCTGAGAAACCAGACAATTCTATGTCTACTGTCGAAAAAAATGAGTTGAAATTTGAAGTATTAACAGATACTGATAACAATATTGCACGGGAATTTGGTATTGTTTTTGAATTTCCGGAATATCTGGAAGATACATACAAGGGTTTTGGCCTTGATTTAAAAGAACACAACAATAGTAGAAAAGTAGAACTGCCTTTGCCTGCAACATATGTAGTTGATAAAACAGGTATGATTCGTTATGCTTTTGCCGATGAAGATTACACCATGCGTGCAAATCCTGAAGATATTCTGGAAGCTTTAAAAAATATTTGAATTAATAATGTTTAACAGTAAATTAAAAGAGGCAGAAAAATGAATTTCTGCCTCTTTTAATTTTCAAACAAGTTATACCAAATGCAACAAGAATGAGTCATTTTAGAAAATAGTATAATGCCGACACTGAAAACATTAGGCAGTGTGCCCTGATGAATTCGGGATTGTGCAGCTGGCTCATATATTTTCGCAATCAGTATTATCGTGCTGGCAGCACTTATTCTGCATCTTCTAAATGATTCATCCAGATGTTGTTAATTTCATCGTAATCGCCCAAACCTTTCATAACGGTATTAACAGTATATCCTTTTGCTTCCAATCTTTCTTTCCACGATTGATCTTCAGGCTTAGCTTCTCCCGTATTGCCATTCATGTCGTTGTTCGCATGATCTCCGGCAATCGACATTAATGGTGTAATGGTAACTTTTGTAGCTTTTGGCGAAAGTTGATCAAGTTCAGCAAGAATACCATCAATTGAAGTTTTATTTGCATCAAAACCAATACCTTCTACAGTACCTACAAAAAATTTAGTATTGATTTTTTGAAGCTCATTTTGAAGTTTTAGATATTGAGCATCTGCTTTATGAGGAGTACCATGACCCATAAATAAAACAGGACCATCTTTAATCTCAGCAGCAAATTTAGCAGCTATAATTTTAGCAACAGCTTTAATATCAGCATCACTATCTAACAACGGACGGCCCACTTTTACTTTAACACCTTCGTATTTTTCTTTAAAAGCTTTAATTGCCTCTTCCAATTCATCAAACTCTTCACCTGGAATAACGTGTAAAGATTGTACTTCGAATTTTGAATAACCATCTTTTACCATGATTTCCAAAGCCTCCTGAGGTGTATCATTATCAATAATTTTGCCTTTTAATGATCCTTCGCCATTTCCTTTGCGTAACTTGTTGATAATAATATCAGAAGTAAAGCCCCATTTAATGGTTTTTCCTGAAAATTGTTTTTTAGCAGCCTGATCGATTTTTTCGAATGTTTTCTGTGGTTCAGGGAATGAAGAACCAAAAGTAACCAATAGAATTCCTTCTTTGTTACCTAAAGTGATTTGGTTATCATCATTGTCATCGCTACAACCTGCGAAAACCATAGCTAATGCACACAAAGCAATAGCGGATCTTTTGATTAAATTCATTTTGTTTTTTCGTTTTTGTTAATATTGATTTTGTTAGTTGAATTCAAATGTGAATTCGATATTATTTACTAAAGTCTACATTTAATCCAACAAAGAGTGTTCTTCCTGGATTTAATGTACCATAATGCGAACCATATGGCCTGTTGTCTACATAGTTGAACAAATTATCGATACCTGCGGTAATTTTAACCTTATAGTTTTTCCATTTGGAAACACTTAGATTCGAAGTAAATTTCCAAAGCTGATAAGGATCAGCATAACTACGTTCCAAATCTTCTTCTAAATAGAATCTATCTGATTTATATACCCCTGACAAACTGATGTTAAGCTTTTTGCTATTCCACCTTTTGTTCCATGTAAATTTCCACGTAGCACTGTGTTCAGAAATACCATTTAACCTGATATCCTGTGTTAGGTTTCTTGCACTTACATAGCTATAACTACCATTAATAAGGACTTGTGAAAATATTGGGTAACTAAAATGCCAATCAACACCTAAAGTACGAGCATCATCAATATTATAACGCTTCTTGGTTTCTTCAATACCTCTTCGCTTATGATCGTATGTTGTAGGAATAATTTTGTAATCAATTTTTTCGTAGATTCTATTCAGGTAAATATTTAGGCCTGTTTTGAATTTATTGGCTTTAAATTCGCTGGACAACGCAAAGTAATGTGATTTTTGAGCTTTTAAATCTTCATTGCCAAGATAAAGACGATACATTCCCATACGGTTACTTTCGTAATAATAGTAGAGTTCTTTTAATGTAGGACTTTTAAATCCATTGGAATAAGTGAACCTGTGAGTAAATTTGGTTTCCTTATGCATCATGGTAAGCTTTGGTGTTACCGAAAAACCCGATTTGTCATGATAAAGAGTTCTTATCCCCGCTACCAAATCTAATTTTTCCGATAACTTGATTTCATTCTGAGCATACAAAGCGTAGGTATAGGCGTTTACTTCAGGAGTACTTAATCGATATTTAGATTCCAGATATTCACCCTTTACTTCACTTCCAATGCTCAATTTGTTCTGATCATTTAATGCAAATACTCCTTTTATTTGTGAAATCAGGTTCAACTGATCAGAATTTTTAAATCGATCGCCGGGATAATAAGTTACCTTAACCACATCGGTACTTGTAATGTAAGTTTTGTTGTATTTATACGGATATTCAGTATAATACAAGTAATTGTTGGCATCCAGATTAAAACTAATGTAGTTCTTGTTTTTAAGTTTGTATTTGCCACCAAGCGATACAACCCGGTCGTTGTAGCAATAATTGTGCATTTGAGCCCTAAAGGGAAAATACAACGTTTTTTCGTACCAAGATAAGTTTACATCCAAACTCAGCTTCTTGTTCACCTCATATTCCAAAAACTGACTAATGGTATAAGCTTTTGTTTTGTTTACAGGTTTGTAATAGGTTTGAACCAAATAGGGAAGATCATGATTCGATTCCCACTTGTTGTTGTATTTCATCGAGTTTAGCTGGTATCCGGCTTTTTGTTTGTAGTTAAAAGTGGTTTTACCTGATAGCTTAGTTTTGCTAAAACTAAAAGTATTGAGTTGCTTGAAATCGCCGTAGGCGCCCAATCGGGAACTACTGCTAACAGCAATTTTATTTTTCGTTTTCTTGGTAATGATATTGATAACACCAGCAATGGCATCCGAACCATATAGGGTAGAGGAAGCTCCCTTTACCACTTCAATTTGCTCAATATCAGCCGAATTAATTCTACTCAAATCAGCATATCCGCCAACACCACCATTTAATCTTTTCCCATTCAAAAGAATCAATACATAATCCTTACCCAAGCCATTAATCTTGATATTTGCACCCATCGAACTTGTAGTGTAATCTATCGAAGAGGAAATACCTGAGATGATTTCTTCTATATTTCTTCCTGACAAATCGGAAATGTCATCTTTTGTAATAATTTCAGTTTGAACAGGAACTTTGTCAATTTTATGGTGGGTTCCGGTACCTGTTACTACTACCGGAGAGATATTGAAAGATTTTGGTTGCAGGGCAATATCAAAACTTGTATCAGATAAAAAATCGACAG
>JAOARS010000421.1 GCA_025210415.1 Marinifilum sp.
ACTTTGTAGGCTTCGTCCATCATTGCTAAATCACGTGCTTGTGTTGCCGAGTTACAGCTAACGTAAACAATTCTTTTTGGAGCTGCGTGAAGAATGGTTTCCACCACATCGGCATGCATTCCCGCTCGTGGAGGATCAACAATCATGGTATCTGGCTGACCATGAAGTTCGATGAACTCTTTGGTCAATACCTTTTTCATGTCACCAGCAAAGAATTTGGTGTTGTTAATACCATTAATTTCAGAATTTACTTTAGCATCCTCAATGGCTTCAGGTACATACTCAATACCAATTACTTGTTTTGCTTTCTTAGCCACAAAATTGGCAATGGTTCCCGTTCCTGTATATAAATCGTAGACTACTTCATCGCCTGTTAACTCTGCAAATTCTCTTGTTTTGCAGTACAATTCGTAAGCTTGATCGGAATTGGTTTGGTAAAATGATTTTGGTCCGATTTTGAACTTTAAATCTTCCATTTGTTCGAAGATGTGATCGCGACCTTTAAACAATACCACTTCCTGATCAGTAATGGTATCATTTGCCTTTTCGTTAATCACATACATCAATGATGTAATCTCAGGAAATTTCTTTACCAAATGATTCAATAATGCCTCTCTTTTCTCAACATCTTCATGATAGAAAGTAACGATAACCATATTTTCGCCTGTAGAAGCCGTTCTAATAATTAAAGTTCTTAAAAAACCTTCGTGATTTCGAATGTCGAAAAAGCTTAAATCGTTGGCAAAAGCAAATTCTTTAATTGCCAAACGAATGGCATTCGATGGTTCTGGTTGTAGATGACATTTGTTAATATCTACAATTTTATCGAACAATCGAGGAACATGGAAACCTACTGCCGGCGTGCGATTTAAATCTTCGCCACTGGCAATTTCCTCGTTGGTTAAGTATCGTTTGCTTGAGAAAGTATATTCCAATTTGTTGCGATAGAATTCTGTTTTAGCCGAAGCCAAAATTTCATTAACCTCAGGCAATCCAACTTTACCAATTCTTTCCAAATTGTCAACAACTTCTTGTTGTTTGAATTTTAATTGTTCTTGGTAGGGCAGGTTTTGCCATTTACATCCTCCACAAACACCAAAGTGTTCGCAAAAAGCATCTTGTTTTAATGGTGAATGCTCGTGAAAGAAAACAGGATTACCTTCCATATAACTTTTACGTTTTTTGGTAACCTGTACATCCACTACATCGCCCGGAATTACGTTTGTTACAAACAATACTTTTTCATCCACTTTTGCGATGGCCTTTCCTTCGGCGGCTAACTTCTCAATTCTAATGTTTTGCAGAAGGGGTTTTCTGTTTCTTCTTCTTCCCACTTGTTGTATAATTTTAATTTGCGACAAAGATATAAAAAGTCGAATAGCCGAAAAATGAGATGATGAAATGTCTATGAGTAAATAATTAATGCGAATCAAGGGTTGAAACAGAGAATAATAAGCTGTTGTCCCCGGGAATTTTAGATATTTATCTCATCTTATACCATTTTGAAAATGAAGTGAGCTATATTGATTATTTGGCATAATGCCGATGTAATAATGGTTGAGCCTTTCGAGTGAAACGTAGATAAGGCTCATTTCATTATACAATCGGTATTAGACATGCGAAATTATAAATTTCTTGCTCACTTTACCTCAGGTTGTAAATCTGAGGCAGCTTTAGTTCAACCTTTGATTTGCATTAACTACTAATCGGTATAAAACTCTCAAAATGATCTTGTTTAGGTTTGCGGATAAAATACTAAGTTTGCAGAATTAAAAATAGTAACAACAAAATACAGTAAACACAATATTATAGGCATGAATCATTTGTTTATACCCAACACAGGAAAAGTTGATTTGAATGACATTGTTTTTGATGAACGACTTTTTTCGCAGATTTCTCAGTTTATGAGAGAATATGAGCATGTAGAAATTTTAACGAAATATGGTTTACCAGTTGTTAATAAGATTTTGCTTTACGGAAAATCTGGATGCGGCAAAACGATGACAGCAAAGGCTATTGCTAATAAATTGAATAAGAAAATCAAAACAATAAACCTTGGAAATATTATTTCATCCAAACTAGGAGAGACTTCAAGAAATATTGCTTCGGCATTTAAAATGATTGAAACGCAAGAAGCAGTTCTATTTTTCGATGAGTTTGATTCTTTGGGTAAAGAACGAAACTACGATAATACCGACAGCAGCGAAATGAAACGTGTTGTCAATGGAATGATTCAGATGATGGATCACTTGCCAAAGAATTCGGTGATGATTGCTGCAACAAATCAAATTGATATGATTGATGAGGCTTTGATTCGAAGATTTGAGCTGAAAATGGAGTTTCAGAACCCCGAAAAGCAAGATCTTGATCGTTTATACGATAAACTTTTGGCCCGTTTCCCTAAAGAATACACAAAGGTAAATCGAGTATATGATATTTCCTTTGCCGAAGCTGAAAATATTGTAATGACTGAGGTGAAAGAGAATATCATTCAGTCGGAAATGTTGAAAAAAGCTGTAATCAGCGAACATGAAACAGTGAGCAGTTATCAGTAAACAAGTGCCTAAAATACTTAAAGTTAATTGTAATGGAAACTGACAGTTCCAAAGTGACTTGAAAGTACATTGTAAAAAAAATATCAGGTAACGATTTGATTTCGTTTATAGTAAGAATGCCAAAGAAAATGTCGATCTAATTTTCTTTTACAACTTTAGTCACTTATAACTTCAAGTACTTTTAACTTGCATCATTGTTCACTATTTTTGTCGCCACATCTAAATCGGAAACAGAATGATCTCTATAAATAATCTTACAGTTGAATTTGGTGGTTTTACTCTTTTTAAAGAGGTTAGCTTTCTTGTAAATTCAAGAGACAGAATTGGCCTTGTTGGAAAAAACGGAGCCGGTAAATCAACTTTGCTTAAGATTTTTGCTGGATTACAGGCTGCTACTAAAGGAAATGTTTCTATTCCTTCCGAAATAAAGATTGGATATCTGCCACAGCAAATGAACCATGTTGATGGCAGAACGGTAATGGAAGAAACTCTTACCGCTTTCGAAGAGGTACTGGGATTAGAGAAAGAGATTACCAAAATAAATGCTGAAATTGCCGAGCGTACCGATTACGAATCGGAGGAATACATGAAGCTAATTAATAGCTTGAGCGATAAGAATGATCGTTACCACATGATGGGAGGGGAAAATGTAGATGCAGAGGCCGAGAAAACTTTAATGGGGCTTGGTTTTGTACGCAGCGATTTTACCCGACAGACCAACGAATTTAGTGGTGGTTGGAGAATGCGTATCGAATTGGCTAAAATTCTTTTGCGTCGTCCGGATGTGTTTCTTCTTGATGAGCCTACCAACCATTTGGATATTGAATCGATTCAATGGTTAGAGGATTTTTTGAAAATATATCCCGGAGCAGTGGTTTTGGTATCGCACGACCGTGCATTTTTGGATAATATCACCAACAGA
>JAOARS010000422.1 GCA_025210415.1 Marinifilum sp.
GATGAAGGGCCTGATATTAAAATCAATTTGATTCTCTTTCTGTATTTTCTGATTTTATCAGCAATCTGAGAGATTTTCTTTTCATGCAAGGCTTCTGAAATTTTAATCATTTCAGAAATGTTATTATCTGTCACATATCGATTCAAATCTCCGATATTGGAGATGTTCAACACCTTGCCCCAACGTTTGTATTCGCTAAATACTTTAAGCATTTTCTCCTGATCAACTCGATCTTCAACAACCGAAGGTTCTTGTCTTTTCGGACTCATCAGTAACATTCCTCGATAAAAATGCTGCAAATCGAACACCTGCAAAACTCCTGTTGAAGGCACCAAAAAACCATAAAAATAATCAGCACAATCACCCAAGTAATAGACAGAGGTATAAAGGTTGCCACGAGTTCTAAACAATCCTGTTTTCTCTTTTAATCCTTGATTTTCAAAAATCTCAATCGCTTTCTCTGTTTCTATCTCTTCGCGAACAAAAGGCATGTCGGCAGCAATAATCTCCTCCATCCTTTCCTTTATGATATCAATATCTCTGGGAGTTAGGAAAATATTCTTATCCGTTAATCTACAATACAATCCATTCGAAATGGAATGCTCTAGCCTGAAACCCGTTCCCGGATACAAATCTTTTACGGCTTTGTACAGAACAAAACACAAAGAACGTATGTACATTCTTCTGCCTGCCGGATGCGTAAGGTCTATAAATCGAATATTTTTAGGTTTGTATATTTCGTATGTAAGTTCTTTTAGCTTATTATTTACCATTGCACCCAAAACAGGCCCTTTCAGTTTTATGTCTACATCAGACAAGATTGTTTGCAAATCGGTACCAACGGCATAAGATCTTTTTTCATCAAGATCTTCAAAGTAGATATCTATTAATTTTCCCATGAATTGTAGATTTAATTACTATCCCATTAATTCGAAACAGTTGTATAAAGATAATAATTATGCTATACCAGCCTTGATGTAAAACCTTAATTTTTCTTAATCTTTCAGATAATAGCCTGAGTTCAATTAAAAATATAGTCACAGTTTGAATTCTTTAAAAAAATCATTTTCATCCAATCTTTACTTTAAAAATCCTTCAAAATAACTTCG
Organism: Marinifilum sp.; assembly: GCA_025210415.1. Classification (GTDB taxonomy): domain Bacteria; phylum Bacteroidota; class Bacteroidia; order Bacteroidales; family Marinifilaceae; genus Marinifilum. The sequence continues at coordinate 1,110 of JAOARS010000422.1, forward strand.
GCATTTTTTCTTAATTTTTAAAGTAAAGATTAAACAAATCTGACTTTCTACGACTGATATTTTTAATCAAAATCAGGTTTTTAGGGTAAAAAAAATCCCCAAACGGGGATTTCATATCTTCTATTGCAATTCTTCTTTTAAAAATCTGGCCGTAAATGATTCCTTACATTCTGCCAATTCTTCGGGTGTTCCTTCAAACAGAATTTCACCTCCGTTGCGACCGCCTTCCTTTCCTATATCAATTACATGATCGGCAACCTTAATAACATCCATATTGTGCTCTATCACAATTACTGTATTTCCTTTATTCACCAAACGATTTAAAACATCAAGTAAAACTCTGATATCTTCGAAATGCAATCCCGTTGTAGGTTCATCGAGAATATACATGGTTTTTCCGGTATCTCTTTTAGCAAGTTCCGTTGCCAATTTTACACGCTGCGATTCTCCTCCCGAAAGAGTTGTAGAAGGCTGTCCAAGAGTTACATATCCTAAACCAACATCTTGCAACACCTTTAACTTGCCAATAATGGAAGGTATGTTTTCAAAGAATTCTACTGCCTGGTTAATGGTCATATCAAGCACATCGCCAATGGATTTTCCTTTGTAACGCACCTCAAGTGTTTCTCTGTTGTAACGCTTGCCATTACATTCATCACAATGCACATACACATCCGGCAAAAAGTTCATTTCAATGGAACGAACACCAGCTCCCTGGCAAGTTTCACATCGGCCTCCTTTTACATTAAAGGAAAATCTTCCAGCCTTATAGCCTCTTATCTGCGACTCAGGCAACTTCTCATACAACTTTCGGATATCTCCAAAAAGATTGGTGTAAGTTGCAGGATTTGATCTTGGAGTTTTTCCCAGCGGTGCCTGGTTCACCTCAACAACCTTATCGATATTCTTAATTCCTTTAACTTCTTTGTATGGTAGCGGATCTTTAACCGATCGGTAAAAATGTTGTGATAAAATTGGCTGCAATGTTCCGTTTATCAAACTCGACTTTCCGCTACCCGAAACACCTGTAACACAAATAAATTTACCCAAAGGAAAACTTACATCAACACTCTTCAAATTATTTCCGGTACAACCCTTCAGTTCAATATTCTTTCCTTTGCCTTTTCTTCTTTCAGCTGGAACTTCAATTTTTCGATGTCCGTTCAGATATTGTGCTGTTAAACTATCCCCTTTTTCAATTTCATCAGGATTACCGGCTACAACTATTTCTCCTCCGTGCTTTCCTGCAAACGGCCCCATATCTACCACATAATCGGCAGATTTAATCATATCCTTATCGTGTTCAACAACAATTACCGAATTACCGGAATCTCGCAATTGCTGCAATGAATGAATTAGCCTTTCGTTATCGCGCTGATGCAATCCAATACTTGGCTCATCGAGAATATAAAGTACATTTACCAACTGCGAACCAATTTGGGTTGCCAGGCGGATTCTCTGAGATTCACCACCAGAAAGGCTTACAGAACTTCTATTTAAAGACAAGTATTCCAAACCAACATCCAGTAAAAATCCCAATCGTGAACGAATTTCTTTTAGAATTTCAGTAGCAATTTTCTTTTGTTTCTCTGATAAATGTTGCTCTAAATCCTGAAACCATTCTCCCAACAAACCGAGATCCATTTCTGCGAGTTCGGCAATATTCTTATCATGAATTCTAAAATGCAGGGCTTCTTTCTTTAATCTTTTGCCACCACAAGCTGAACAAGCATCGGTTTTTACAAACTGTTCCGCCCATTTTTTTGCTTTTTTCGATGTACCATTACTTTCCTGATTTGTAATGTACTTTATTACACCATCAAAACTTAAAAAATAATTCGAAGATGATCCTAAAGGCGTATTTTCCAGTTTAAAAGTTTCGCTCGAACCATCAAGAATAATACTTAAAGCCTCTTCAGGTATTTCTTTTATTGGAGTATTCATATCGAAATCATATTTTCGACCAATGGCCTCCAACTGCCAAAATATCAAGCTATTTTTATATTTTCCCAATGGCACAATACCACCTTCCCGAATGCTTAATGTTTGATCAGGAATGATTTTTTCCAAATCGATGGCATTTACTCTACCCAAGCCTTTACATTTAGGACAAGCACCATGTGGCGAATTAAACGAGAAACTATGAGGTGCCGGAGTATTGTATGAAATTCCTGTACTCGGACACATCAATAAGCGGCTGTAATATTTTACTTCATCCGTATCCTTATCAAGAATCATGGTAATTCCTTTACCGTGTTTCATGGCAGTTTGCACAGATTCTTTTAGTCTTTTATCTCCAACCTCTTCTACCAAAAGCTTATCAATCAGTATTTCTATATCGTGATTTTTATAACGATCAACTTTAAAACCATGCAACAATTCCACAATTTCGCCATCTACTCTGGCATAAAGAAATCCTTTACGGCGAATTTGCTCGAACAATTCTTTATAGTGTCCTTTTCGCCCCTTTACAATAGGAGCAAGAATATAAATTCTTTTTTCGCTAAACTTTTCGTGAATTAAATTAATGATTTGCTCATCGGTATACTTCACCATTTTCTCACCTGTTTCGTAAGAATATGCCATTCCTGCCCTGGCATACAACAAACGAAGAAAATCATAAAGTTCAGTAATCGTACCAACTGTAGATCGCGGATTTTTATTCGTAGTTTTCTGTTCAATGGATATCACCGGACTTAAGCCTGTAATTTTATCCACATCCGGACGCTCCATTCCACCAAGGAATTGTCGTGCGTAAGCAGAAAAAGTTTCGATATACCTGCGCTGTCCTTCAGCATAAATTGTATCGAACGCCAACGACGACTTCCCACTACCACTTAATCCGGTTATAACCGATAATTGATTACGAGGAATACTTACATCAATATTTTTAAGGTTGTGAACTCTTGCTCCAAACACATCAACACTACCAGTTTCGAGCTGTTCTACACCGTTTACTTCTTTCTTATTTTTGGAACTCAAATCAAAATCTCCTTTTGCAAATCCAACAATTTATTTTACTGAGACTGAATCTTCAGGGTTTTTATAATCAGAAAATGCAAAATTAATATATCCTTTGGCAGGAAGTGTAATTTCGTACTCTTTTTTGTATTTATTTGTTAGATATGCTTTTCGCAACCACGGATTAAAGTATTTCAAAACCTTGTAATTTACACCATTTTCCTTTGCAAAAGCAGCAAAATCTTTGACCGGAAATTTTATTGTAATTTTTCTGGTTGGAATTTCAGGGTACAAATCTGACTCTCGAAATTTGAATCCATATGCTGTAGGATCTTCCATTATCATTTTAATGGCTAAAATTCTAAAAACATATCGCCCGGTCTCCTCTCCCAAAAGCAAGTCGTAGTAATTTCCTGCATCCTGCAATTTTAATTGTTTGTCTACAAATCGGCGTCCTGCATTATAGGAAGCTGCCACCAAGGTCCAACTTCCGTATTTTTTATATGATTGTTTCAGGTATTTACAAGCCGCAACCGTAGATTTTTCGATGTTATATCGCTCATCTACTTCTGATGATATTTCTAATCCGTAATCTTTTGCCGTGCCACTCATAAATTGCCAAACACCAACTGCTCCTGCCGGTGATTTTATGGTAGGAACGAATCCACTTTCGATTAATGCCAGGTACTTAAAATCTTCCGGCACACCTTGTTCCTTTAAAATGGGTTCAATTATCGGGAAAAACCGATTCGATCGTTTCAAAAACAACAAAGTTTGCGATTGCCAATATGTGTTAACCAGCAATTCACGATCAAGCGATTCTTTCACATCCCACCTGTTTAGTGGAACCATTTCATCTCCAAAGGTAATTTTATCGGGAGTTTTTAAGGCATAAACATTATAGCGACTCATGTATTCGCTATTTTCCGGTTCTTTATCGCGGTTGGTAACTTTAGAATAATTAAACAGTTGGGCAGTTACATAAACACCACCCAAAGCAACAATTAAAACAATAATGTTTTTAAATAATCGATATATATTCACGGCTGTTGGTTTTATAAAGGTTGTCAAATGTAAAATATTCTACTCTATTTATGGAAGAAAAGTTTTCTTTTAACAAATCTTTACACCAATAAAATTGAACTGTTGGTCAAGTTTAATTTTGAATTTTTATAAGCTTTTTAAAATTAGGCCTTTACTTACTCAGCAGAAGGTTGTAACTTGGGGCAACAAAATGGCTAATGTTCCGTTGATTAAATGATGTCGGGTTATTTATCAACACAAAGAAAAAACATTGACATTTTTAGACCTAACCAGTCTCCTAATTTTTAATCGTATGAAAAACCGCGTGCTGTTTATATTGCTATTCGGGGTGTATCTTTTTTATGCCTGTGACAGTGAAACCACTGCGAATTTTCCTACGCAAATAACTCAAGATTGCAGAGTTTCCGATTCCATTTTTGAGATTTTACTAGACGATGCAAAATTAATTTGCATGGATTTCTATACAAATGAAGATATGGAAGAATTGACTGAAATTGAATTTAAGGAATATCATTTTGCTCCAATTTTAGCCGCGCTTCAAATTGTTTATCTCGATTCTGTATCTACTGCTTCATTGGACATTAAAAAATACGATGTACATGCATTATGTCCTGAGCAACTGCACAATTCTCATATAATAGTTGACACAACCAGTATAAACATACAATCCTGGAAAGAATATGGTTTTTCGGATAATTTAAATCTTGATCTTTTAATTGATGAATACAACCTTCAGCTAGATTCGATTGGGAAAGAAAATTATACCGTACGCACTCCAATTGGAATCAATCAGGATGTTTTATCTCAAGAATTGGCAAAATTTCCATTCATTTACGAATCTCAATCTGCAAATTGTATTGGCGATGGTTCCCATATCGAAATCGTATATTTTAGTTCTGATTTTATTCACTTGATTTACAGCTATGGTTGGGGCAATTGCCCATCCGGATGTATGAATCGTCATTACTGGGAGCTGGGAATTTACGGTTCCGGGGCTATTGAATTACTTGCCGAATCTGGTAAAGAATTACCATAAAAAAGCACCACATAATGCGATGCTCTTTCGAATCAAATCTTTTCTATTTTTTCTCATCATAAAAACAATAGATTGTTAGACTTGAGCTATAAGATACAAGATTTATTAGCAAGATGCTCACAATCAAAAAACTTAACAAACAACTGCAACTTGTCGGATATTTCACAATTGACTCTGCTCTAGTTTTTCGAAGTATTTTTTTAATTTTTCATGCGGAACCGAAACACAAATTCTTGCGAATCTGGCAGCATATTCTTTTTTATCTCTTGTAAAATAACTTAATGATACACTCCCAATTTGAGCATCTAACAGCTCCTCTTCCGATTTATTAACAATCA